>WJIM01000283.1 GCA_014730285.1 Candidatus Zixiibacteriota bacterium | reverse complement strand
CTGGAGGCTGTCGGCCGCCTGCGGTTCTGCCTGAGACTGGCTGAAAGGTAGAATTAGTACTATTACAATCGTTATGAAAATATATCTCATAGCGAATCCCCTTATCTATTTTCTGCCTCAAGCATCGCTTCGATTCTGGCCAGCCTCTGAGACAGCTCTTCGATCTGTCTGTCCTTCTGGTCGTTCTCCGTTTTGAGCTGCTTGACCGCCTCGACGAGGACAGGCGTAAGCTTGCCGTAATCGATTGAATGGTAACCGTCACTTCCAACCGAGACTACTTCCGGAAGTACTTCCTTTATGTCCTGTGCTATAAAGCCGATCTGCTCTTCATCTGAAAAATCATAATCGGGATACTCATCTCTTTTCCAGTTGAATTCAACTCCCTTAATTTTCTCAATTTGGTCCAGAGCATTATTGATCTCATGGATATTTTCCTTGAATCTCTCATCGGAGCAGCTTCCAATCGATCCGGTAGCACAAATACTGCCGGACACATGCAGCTTCTCCGAGGGATTTCTGGTGCCTATGCCGATTTCACCGTTATCATCGAAATACATGGAAATATCATTGTGAAATGGATTCGAATGTGTACCGAATGCTATCCGCAATCCTTTGCCTCCGGATGCCGTTTCTCTTAATAATGTCCATTTATCTTCCAGTTGTCCTCCGGAGATTTCTCCAAATGTAATGGCAGAACCGACGCTTCCCTGAGGTTTGCTGTACAGACCAAGAATAGCATCCTGATCCTCAAAGATAACTGTCTCAGATTGGAGAGCGCTGGAGGGCATGAAAGAGGATTCCTCCTGTCCCAACACATGGAAGGAAGTGGCTGGGTCATCTATGTTAATTCCAAAACCGCCTGTTGCTTTTACCAAAAACTGATTTTCCCCGCTGGAGTAAAAATTATTGCCCTCGTCATATTCCTGCCAGACGAATGAGCCGTTATGAGATGCCCGGGCCTGATAGCCTGCTGCAAAGGAGGCTGTTCCTACAGCGTAGTTATTGTAGCCTCCCGCAACAGTAGAATAGCTGGAATCTGTATAATTTGATTCGCCTCCCAGAATTGAGCTATGGTCCCCATAGGCCGTATGATCAAGTCCGCCACAGATAGTTGCATGAGCTGCGGAACCCATATAGTTCTCTGTACCGCCCGCAATAACTGACTCATAGCTATAATCAATTTGGTTTTGATATCCGCCTCCGATAAAATTGTATTCTCCCCTAATATAATTATTGCCACCTCCCGCTATTGCATTACGGGTGTCAATAATAGTGTTGTTATAGCCGGCTCCAATAAAACTCCGTAAGCCGTCTATTGTATTCAACTGGCCTCCTGCGATCGCGGAGTGCGAGGATGTGTTAATAATTTGATTTTCCGCCCCGGCTGTTATGGATGAATTATGGCTGCCACTGCTTATGGAGTTGGATTCACCGCCGGAAATTGTTGAGTTTTCTGACGCGCAATTATTGTTTTGCCCAATAACCATGCTGTTATCTTCAGATACAGTATTATTAGCTCCCAGCGTAAGTCTTCCGTCTATATGACCGCCTTCAGCGCCGTCAACAGTAGCAACTCTGTATGAAAACGGCACGGTGGCTATTTTGGTCCTAGGAGCCATCTCAGGATCGGAATCGATTTTAACTCCAAGATATCTTGCCGGCTGACCAAAAACAAAATGCTCAATCGGGGTTACTGAACCCAGGAGAACATGAAATATGCCGTCTGTAATCTCAACCGATGGCTGTGTCTCGAACCAGACGGTATTTCCCTCGGTGGCCGCATCATAGATAGTAAACTCGATAGAAAATGTGCCCTCCAACGGATCACCATTGCTGTCATAAGCCTTACCTTGAAAGTTGATTAGCTGCGGAGTGTCCGCCAAAACCAAAGAGGTTAAAGCCAAAAATAATAATAAGATAAGAATGGCTGAAAAGAACTTCATGGGATCGCCCCTTCTGAAAGAAATTATAGGATTATTGGATTTGTTTTGCTGTCAATCTTGCTGTAAAATGCACATAATATATAAATAAGACATATTTTGTCAAGATTTATATCAAAATGACCATGGTTCAAAAAAACATTCGAAATTTGAAGAAATAGGGAACTTTAATACAACTAATACGTTATAAGAGCAACTTCCAAATAACAACAGGAAAGTAGTATCCAACTGGTGGGTAAGCTTTTGTTGCTGTTTGCGAGGAGGATAATTTAACTTACTTTGTTTGAAAAAATATTACTTGTGCGGAATAGATTGGCTACTTTACGTTGCATCTTCCTCAGATTAATATAATTCAAACGAGAAACATTAAAAAATGAGGTAAAGATGCAGGTTAGCAAACTTTATGTCGGAAATCTTAATTACTCTGTAACAAGTCAGCAGTTGCAGGAACTTTTCTCGAACCATGGCGAAGTCAAAGATGTGAGAATCATTGACGGCAAGGGCTTTGGTTTTGTGGAAATGTCCAGCACCGATGAGGCCGAGACTGCTAAGAACGCTTTGGATGGCAGCGAATTCGAAGGCCGTACAATGAAGGTTGATGAAGCGCGTCCGAAAAAAGAAGACAATCGCGGAAGCAACTACAGATATTAAGGGATTGCTCTGAATTTGAGTTCGAGGGAAAGCCCGGCAGGGCTTTCCCTCTTAAACAAATTCCTCTCAGGAATTTGTACATCTGGTCTAACTGTGATGAATTCGGCGGACATACCGATATCAACGCATTTTAATTCAAGCTTGACATTCAAAAATAAATCTTTATTTATTGGCTAAATATAATTGAGTTTTCATGCGAATACGGGCTTTCCTACTTTTGAGAGAAAATTATGAATAATCGGAATATATATTCTGTTATCGCCGGCACAGGCAGTTATATCCCCACGAAGCAGGTTCCAAACACCGAATTTCTTGGGGCAGAGTTTTATGACACCAATGGATTGAAATTCGATAAGCATAATGAAGAGATTGTTGGTAAGCTTGAGGAAATTACAGGTATTGTCGAGAGACGCTATGTTACCGACGATCTAGTTACCTCGGATATCGCCTATATGTCGGCGCAGGATGCCTTGGAATCATCCGGAATCGATAAGGAAACTCTCGATTATATAATAGTTGCCCATAATTTTGGTGATGTAAAGGCAGATAATCGGCGCTCCGATTTCGTACCCTCGCTGGCAGCACGTGTGAAGCATAAGCTCGAAATAGAAAATCCTCGGACAATTGCCTACGACCTGCCCTTTGGATGCCCCGGATGGCTTCAGGGTGTTATACAGGCCGATTATTTTTTGAAATCCGGCGATGCCAAACGCGCTCTGGTTATCGGAGCCGAAACTCTTTCCAGAGTTTCAGATCCGAATGACCGGGATCGGATGATTTATGCTGACGGCGCAGGAGCGGCAATTCTGGAGGCCAAAGAAAGCGATACCCCGGTCGGAATTTTATCCCACTCGACGCGTTCGGATACCAGGAATGAAGCATACATGTTGTGGATGGATAAGTCTTATAACTCCAATAATGGTAAAGAGCTTTTCCTGAAGATGAACGGCCACAAGCTTTACCTCTATGCCATCAAGACCGTACCGCTGGTCGTGAAGGAAAGCCTGGATAAATCCAATCTGGGCGTTACCGATGTTCAGAAAGTGCTGATACATCAGGCCAATGCCAAGATGGATGAGGCGATCTTGAAGCGGATCTACAAGCTTTACGGCAACGGCAGCGCGCCGATGTATGTTATGCCGATGATAATCTCAAAGCTGGGCAACAGCTCGGTAGCAACCCTTCCGACTCTTCTGGATATGATGGTCAAGGGCAAGCTTAACGATCATCAGATCAACAGCGGCGATAATGTTGTCTTCGCCTCGGTCGGAGCAGGCATGAACATCAACTCCATGGT
>WJIM01000282.1 GCA_014730285.1 Candidatus Zixiibacteriota bacterium | reverse complement strand
GTTATGTATAGCGGCTTTTGATCGAATATGCTGAAGGCCGTGTCGTAAACAAATGCCCAGACATCAACATTGGCAGCCACATTGTAGTCCTGCACCGCAAATCCCGAAATGCTTCCCGTGTCCAGCACCTCGCCGGTTGAAAATGCAAGCTTATAGGGTCTTTCAAGCTTATTATTGCGCAGGTCTGAAAGCCCTGTCTTGAGCGTAATTAAATATGTACGATCATCAACAAGCGTGTCCTTGAACTTGATTTTAAGCGCGCTGCCGTCCCAATCCAGATCGGGAAATTCCTCCGGCTCGGGCACGATCACCAGGGACTTCGGAGCCTCATCCTGTTTCATCTTTTCGGTAAAATCAATCCTGACCTCGGCATCATTGGGGACTTCCAATGCCCGGTGTTCCGGGAATGTGGAGACTATTTCCGGAGGGGTCTCATCGGGCGGACCGCCCGGGGGAAATTCGATTTTTGCGCATGAAAGTAAAACCAGAGTTGAAAGCAGATAAATCAGGTAAAGGCTGGCCAGTTTCTTCACCGGTCCAATTTCTCCCTTATTGCGACATTGTTGGGATCGATCCCGAGGGCCTTTTGCCAGGTCCTGCGAGCGTCCTCTTCTCTTCCCTGAGCCTGATAAATCTCAGCCAGATGATCGAACAGCTCAACATCGGGATTATCCATAATCTCAATCGCGCGTTCGATATATTTCTCGGCTTCGCTCAGCTTACCCATCTTAAACAGCACCCATCCATAGCTGTCAAGATACGCGGGATTCAATGAATCCTGCGCCAGAGCCCGTTCAATCATATCCTTCGCGCGCACCAGATGTATGCCGCTGTCGGCATACATATAGCCCAGATAGTTGAGGGCCGGATGAAACTCCTCGTTTATTTCCAGAATCTGTTCGAAATGCGCGACCGATCTATTGAAATCGCCTACCCGCTCATAAGCGGAGGCCAGTGTAAACAAAACGCCTATATCGGTTGTACTCGAATCGACAACGCCTTCTAATATATTGGCAACGCTCTGGTATTGCTCGAGCTGTGAATAGTAACGTGAAAGATATATCTGTAAATCCTCACGGCCCGTGGTGACACGTTCCATACCCTCGCGCATTATATCAACCGACATATTCAATGAATCCTGAGCACGATATATTTCGGCCAGATTCACCCAGCCGTCCGGAATTGAATCCACCAGATCGACCACCTGCCAGAAATGTGATTTGGCGTCCTCCAGACGATTCTCGAATACGGCGATTCGCCCCAGATAATAGTATGGGAAGAAATTCGTCTGATCCAGTTCGGCCTGGTTATTAAACAGCTCTTTGGCCAGCTCAGCCTCATTCAAATCGATAGCCATAGTTCCAAGCTGTCCCAGAAGACGCGAGCGGTTGGGATATTTCTCGGCCAGACTTTTGATCTCTTCCATGGCCGCCTCTTTTTCATCATTCTGGATATAGGTCTGGATCAGCTCCAGACGGGCATCCACATTCCCTGCCGCCATCTGAATAAAATTCTGAAGCACCGCCTGGGCCGAGTCTCCCATACCGGCGGCATTTAGTACCTTGGCAAGCGAGGTATAGCCCGCCTTGTTTTCGATACTGGGATCGGCCTGCAATGATCTTTCGAATGTCTCTATAGCATTAGCCGTGTCATTATTCAGAATGTACAGTTCACCCAGATCGTTTATGATCTGCGGACTGGCGTTTAGACGCACCATGCGCTTATAATTCTTAATTGCCTTTTCGATCTCTCCCACCTGGCGATAGTAATTGCCGAGATACCAGTAGGGATTGATGTTGGTGGGATCGAGACGGGCTCCCAGCTCATAATATTTCAGGGCGCTCTCCCAGTTGCCCAGAGAACGCTGAATATCCGCCTTCATCAGAACCGATTCGGAATATATATCCTCGATCGGCTTAATAAGCTCCCAGGCCTGCTCATACTCACGCATGCCCATGCGGATATTGGCCAGCGCCACACGGATTTCGTAATTATCCGGATCGTACCGGAGCGCATTTTGATAATAATTTATCGCCAGCTCATAATTCTCTTCCAGCTCAGCCACAACGCCGCCAATATAATGATAGAAAGCGGCTTGCGACATTGGCTCCTCTTTCAACTCCTCCCTGGTCAGGTTCTCAGAAACAACCTGCGGCTTGGGACCGCATGCGCCGGCTGTGAGGAGAATGAAAAGTCCTGCAAATATGTAAGTTAGTTTTCTCATCTCGTTGTATTTAACCAATAGGGTGTTTTAAAGTTCTATTTTATAATCAGTTTTGCCCAGCGCAGCTTGCCGACCTTGAGCACATGCTCTCCCTCAAACGGAAGCTTTGTGGCAAAGTCGGTCTGCTTCTCACCGTCGATCTGAAAGCCGCCCTGCTTGATCAGATTACGGGCCTTACTGGAGGAGTCCATCAGACCGTGCTCGGCCAGAAATTTCGGCCAGTAGATTTCATTCTTTTCGGCGAAATCGGACTGCGAGGCCTTAATCTCCGGCATATCATCCGGCACCTCGCGTTTGGAAAAAACGGCCTCGAAATCCGCACGGGCATTTTTAGCTGCCTCTCGGGAGTGATACATCTCTATTATAGTTTCACCCAGTTCCTTCTTGTAGGCCATCGGATTGGTTTTGCCGCCCTCGATTTCACGCGCCATCGCATCCAGCTTATTCAAATCCAGATCAGTACAGAGACGGAAATAACTCATTATCAAATCATCCGGTATAGACATGATCTTTCCGAAAATCTCCTTCGGCTCCTCATCGATACCGATATAATTGCCAATCGACTTGGACATCCTCTGCACGCCGTCAATACCTTCCAAAATCGGAAGAGTAAGTGCGACCTGAGGCGCAACTCCGAAGGCTTCCTGAATCTGACGTCCGGCCAACAGATTAAAAAGCTGCTCGGTTCCGCCGATTTCTATATCGGCCTTGATCGCCACTGAATCGTAGGCCTGCATCAAAGGATAAAGCAATTCATGTACCGCAATCGGCGCTCCGGACTTATAACGCTTCTCGAAGTCATCACGTTCAAGAATACGCGCTACCGTAATTTGCGAGGCCAAACGCAAAATATCGGCAAAACTCATTTTCTCGAACCATTCGCCGTTATAATGCACTTCGGTTTTTTCTCTGTCTATCAGCTTGAAGAACTGATTCTGGTATGTCTCCGCGTTTTCGACCACCTGGTCGCGGGTAAGCTGGGGACGGGTGGCGGAACGTCCCGAGGGATCACCAACCATGGCGGTGTAGTCTCCGATTATAAGCACAATCGTATGCCCCAAGTTTTGGAACTGCTTGAGCTTGCGCAGACCGACCGTGTGTCCCAGGTGAATATCCGGCGCAGTTGGATCGAAGCCCTGTTTGACTCTCAGGGGCTTGTTTTCCTTGATCGATTTTTCCAGCTTTTTCTCGAGTTCACCTTCCGGAAGAAGATCGACTGTATTGGATTTGATTATCTCAAGCTGCTTTTCTAACGGTAACATAACCATCCTTCTACCCATAGTTTATCGGTACATTTCGCCGTAAGTTCAGGATATAAGCAGTTCAAAGGCAAATTGCAAGCAGATTTTCATCTGCATAGAACCGCATTCATTCTTAAACAGAAAACACACCTATCCGTTGCATATTTGATACACTAATATCGAATTCTGAAATTAATTATACTTTTTGGGGAATATTCGCATTCCGCAAGTGTAGAATTATTAAAGCCCGCAATTGCCAGAAGATAAATCCCGAGAACAATTAGGCGTAAGGCATGCTCTTTGCTCGAATAGAGCATAAAATCAATAACATAAAACTCACCATTGGAAAAGGAGTCGAAAATGACCGGGAGGCAAAAAGTCGGGATACTGCTTCTGATAGCAGCCATGTTCATTGTTATGGGCACATTTAATCAGGCCAGAGCTGAGGATCGTGAGAATTATCTTGTACGCGGCTCATGGTCCATGCAATTCGGGATCGTCAGGGATTTTACATTGACATCTTTTAACGGCGGTTTGATTTCCGCCAAACGGCATCTTTCACCAAATACGGCATTTAGATTCGGTCTGAGTCTCAGGGGCGATGTGGGCGACAACTCATCTGAGACCTCGCGCAGCTATGAACAGCCCGGAGGCGGCGAGGAGTTTACACGCACCTCGGACGGCAATACCAGCAATTTGATCCTGAATATCTCCACGCAGCTTATGTTCTATTCGACAATTGAAAAATCGGTAAATCTATATTTCGGATTTGGGCCGAACTTCAACTACAGCCGCGATAAGGATGAATTCGACCTGGAATACACGTATGAGGATATTCCCGATCGCGATGGTTTCGAGAACCGCTATATGCGCTCATGGTCGGCCGGATTTCTGGGATCGTGGGGTGTGGAATTGTTCGCATCCAAAAAGATCAGTTTTATTGCCGAATACGGCGCTCGAATCGAATACTATTCACTCTACCGCGAAACTAATTCCGAGGAATATGTTGATGAAACAGGACGGTTCGAGAACTTCAGTGAGGACAGTCATGATTTCCGTATTATATCGGATGCGGTAAAATTCGGAATCTCTTTGTATTTTAACTGATCTGATATTTATTGTAATTGACAAATAGCAGCTCCCTTGCAATATTGGTATAATTGGTAAATTATCGGGAACTGACACCCCGGGATGACCGCATAAGAAATTGAAGACCACAAATATCAAGAGGGAGTTGCTATGATTTGCATCAAAAACTTTTTGACAATCCTGGTTACATTTTTCCTTATATTGTCCTGCGTGCTTACCGCCCAGGAAGGGAAAGCACTTCAGGAGGATAGCAAAAATTCATTGATAAGCGGCTCGCGCTCGCTTCAATTCAGGATATCAAATAATCTCACATTGACCTCTTTCGAGGGCGCCATGATTTCCGCCAAAAAGCATTTCACATCGAATTCGGCTTTGAGATTCGGACTTGGCCTCGATATCAGATCGGGGCAGGAAGATTACGGTGCGGTAGAGGAAGATGATAATCTATTCGAGCTTGAGCTTATCGCCCAGTACATTTATTACACCTCACCCAAGGCTCCGGTAAATCTTTATTTAGGCACAGGTCCGCAGTTCACTTACAACCGTCATGTTCAGGACAGAAATTATGAAGAGACGGGAGAAGATGCAGCCTGGCAGTACGACCGCTCATGGACAATCGGATTATTGGCTACTTTTGGGGTGGAATGGTTCGCAATCGAGAATATCAGCTTCTTCTGTGAATACGGCGCAAGTATAGGCTACCAATCGAGGTACATGGAGAGTACTCCTTATCAAGGATATCAGGATCAAGAGACCACACAGTTCCGCCTGTCATCACAAACTGTTGACTTTGGGCTGTCTGTCTACTTCTAAGGATTTAAGACTATGAGCAGACTAAAAAAATCAGTGATAGCCGCGCTCTTGCTTGTGTTCGGAATCTTAACCGGAACAATATCCGGACAGAACGATATGCAGACAACACAAGATCAGCAACCTGGGCCTCAACTTGAACATACCTGGTCGTTTCAGGCCGGGATTTCGGAATATTTCACCCTCAGAAATTTCGACATGGTAAGCTTATCGGTCAAACGTCATTTTTCCAATAAATCTGCATTAAGACTAGGCACATGGATAAATTTTTGGGCAAGAGAAACATCGCAATCTGAGATCAAGAATTGGGATGGAACCAATGCAGATACGGAGATAGAAAATCGGTATTATTTTGCCGCTCTCAGCCTCCAGTATATTACATATTTGAGTTCGGGCAAGGATGTCAAGTGTTATCTTGGCATCGGGCCCAGGATAAGATTTGAATACTGGAAAACCACGTATGAATCTAAATCGGATGCACTTACCAGACTTGGTGGAGATTCTGGAGAGATTTTCGCGGGATTGCAGTCCAACCTCGGTGCAGAATATTTTTTCACGGACAATATAAGCCTGATTGCAGAATACGGCGCAATTCTCGATTTTTGGGGTTATTCAGACCTTTATAACTATAAGAACGAGCTGTCTTCGGGATTCAGGTTCAGCCTAAGCCCTCTTCCGGTTAATTTTGGTGTTTCGATATATTTCTAACGAGTTTTATTCCGGCTTCTCATCGCTCTTAAGTATCTTCAGCGCGCCCATTATAGTTTCCCGCGTGATACCGTAATGGGTTGCGCTCCATATAGGTACGCCGTTGTTGATAAGGATTATCTGAGGCGATTGATGTTCCACATTCAGCTTTTCGGCAATATCATTGGAAAGCGGCTTATTTTCACGAACTAATATTCGCCTGAATTGCAGTTCCGGTTTATCATCCGCAAGCTCCTGCACCGCTCTCCACGCCCCGCGGGAGATATTGCAGCTGCTGGAATGTTTGTATATGTATACCGGTGCTTCCTTGCTGTCTTGCAAGGCTTTATCGAAATCAGTGTTGTTTTCCAAATCTTTCAGCATATTTCCTCCACCCTGCCATCAATCGGAAGATTTGTACCCGATCATTAGAATATAATAGATTACGGCTGATAATCATCAAAATAACAACAAAATCTTCCCAAAAATGTTCTTTTTGCTCGTATTCAATATAAAGCGGTAAATAGCCTAACATGGATGTTAATTTCGGCCGGTTTTAGATGGGATCCTAAAGCATGTTCGATTATCTTTGCAAATATTTCCTAAAATCACTGTATATTCCCCTTAAACTCAATGCAATGTAGTGTTTTATATTGCAAAATCGGGGATTTATATTATATTGAACCCGTATAAATGTATAAGAATTACTACATTTGGGACCGACGCATTTATCCCTTTTCTCTGTGGTACTCGTGACTGGATAAACAAAAAATAAATAATCATAAAAATCAATAGGAAGGATTTTCATGCGCACGAAACTG
>WJIM01000281.1 GCA_014730285.1 Candidatus Zixiibacteriota bacterium | reverse complement strand
TGCATGCCGAACTCGAGGTTTTGCGAAATCGCCCATAAATACATGATCTACATAAGTATAGCTGAATCGAAGAAAGATCGGCCTATCTTTCAATGCAAAAATCTATGGGAAAAATCCCATAATTTATAGCTTTTCCCACCTTTTTTATGGGTGAAATGACTGGCTTATAACTGATTTTCGATTGAGCGGTGAAACATTTTGTCCCTGTTACGTTATTGAATAGGTAACCATGGGATACGCATTAAGATGAATGATAGATTTTTAGCAATGAATATATTGTAAACGCACTCGTTAATGATTATAATCATATTTCAATCTGAGAAGACATTTTGGGCTATATAGATTCGGAGCGGTAAATGAATGCATTAAAAATCGAGTCGGTAACCAAGACATTCGGCAGAAAGGTCGCGGTTGACGATTTTTCCCTGCAGGTACCCGAAGGTGTAATCTACGGACTGCTGGGACCGAATGGCGCCGGCAAGACCACCACTATACGCATGGTGATGAATATAATTGCGCCTGATGAGGGCAAAATAACCGTCATGGGCGAGGAGATGAATGAAGAGGCCAAGGACAGGATCGGATTTCTGCCGGAGGAACGCGGCTTATATCAGAAAATGGGAGTGCGGGATGTCCTGACATATCTGGGTGAAATCAAAAGCATGGATAAAGCTCAAATCTCCACAGCTATCGAGGACTGGCTGGAGCGTGTGAAGCTTGCGGACTGTATCGATAACAAGGTGGAGGAGCTTTCCAAGGGCATGCAGCAGAAACTGCAATTCGCCTCCACTCTTCTGCACGATCCGCGGCTGATTATTCTCGACGAGCCGTTTTCCGGGCTCGATCCGGTTAATCTCGAGCTTATCAAAAATATAGTCCTGGAAGAGAAACGTAAAGGTAAGACGATCATATTCTCGACTCATATTATGGAACAGGCGGAGAAGCTCTGTGACAATATCTGCCTGATCAATAAGGGGAAGAAAATCCTCAACGGTCCTTTGTTTGAGGTCAAAAGCAAATTCGGAAAAAATACGGTGGTTCTGGAATTTGACGGTAATGCCGATGATCTCGCCGGACTTCCGGGGATCGATAAAATCTATGATTACAATAAATATGTTGAACTGAAATTGCAGGATGGTACTTCTCCGCACAAGGTGCTGGAATCGTTAATCGACAAAGTGCAGATAAACCGCTTTGAGTTTATGGAGCCCTCTTTGCACGATATCTTTGTGGAGATGGTGGGAGAGAAAGAGGATGTGAGGGAGGAGGTGCCCAATGCGTAAAATGTATGCGGTTATCTCACGCGAATACAAAGAGATAGTCAAGAAGAAATCGTTTCTGGTGGGCACTCTTCTGACTCCCCTTTTCCTCTTTGCAGTCATCTTTCTGCCAACTCTGCTTATAGACCGCGAGACCAAGGACCCCATAGAATTTACATTCGTGGATACCGGTTCCGGCCTTCTGCTCGAATTCAGAGAAGCTTTTGTGGATACGCTGCCCGACGGGCGTCCCATGTTCATAATCGATTATATGCGTAGTTCGCCCTCGAAGATCGATGAATTGAAGTCGGAGCTAAGCCGCCAGGTCGATAAAGGCACACTTAATTTTTATGTTGTTGTTCCTGAAAATATTATCCAGAACGGTTATGCCGAACGGTATGCCAAAAGCAGGGGCGGTTTTGCCGATATCGAGACGGTGCGCAGCACAATCAGTAAGGTGGTTGTCAGGGAACGGCTGTCGGAATTTGATGTGCCGGCGGAGGAAATTATGGCCGCCACACGGGATATTCATCTGGATTATAAACAGGTCGGTCCTGAAGGTGAAGAACGCGGCGGCGGTGAATTCCTTACACAGTATCTTTCCGGGCTGGCGTTTGTGATGATAATCTTCACCTCGATTATGGGATACGGACAGCATCTGATGCGTGCGGTTCTGGAGGAAAAGAATACGCGTATTATGGAGGTGCTGGTATCATCCCTGACTCCATTTCAACTTATGATGGGCAAGATTCTGGGTCTGGGTGCGGCCGGTATAACACAGATGGTGCTATGGGGCATATTAGGATGGGCTGTATTTCTCCTTGCCGGCAGTTCCGCATTTGTTACAGGATTGATTGAAAATGCGGAAGCCCTGTCGATCTCGTTCTTTCTCAGTTTTGCGGCCTTTTTCGTGCTCGGCTATTTTCTTTACGCCACTCTCTTTGCCCTGATGGGCTCGATTGTATCATCCGAAAAAGAGGTGCAGCAGTTTGTTGCGCCGATTACGATTGTTCTGATTATTCCGATCATAATGGCACTGTACATTATGCAGAACCCGGATGCTCCCTGGATTGTAGCGATCTCTTATATACCATTTCTGACTCCAACCCTGATGATACTCCGTTCGTCGTTTACATTCGTTCCGGCTTCCGAGATAATAATCGGTATTGTGATTATGGTAATTTCAATATTGATCCTGGGCGTTATTACGGCCCGTATCTTCCGGATCGGAATCCTGATGTATGGTAAACGTCCGACATTGCCCGAGATTGTCAAATGGGTTAAATACAGGTAAGAACGCAATCCATTCGGAATTTGCTGTTTGCAGGGGCATGAAACATTCCCTAAGTGAATGCTGTTAGTTCTAAAGAGGGCAATACACCATTTCACCATTGAGTTAAAGGAGGAGATTTAGATTGGCTGATGCGATTGAAAATATAGATTTTGAATTACCGACTGTAAACGGCTCAAAATTAAGTCTTTCCCGGCAGCTCGAGAGGTCGCCTGTACTGCTGATTTTCTTCAAGCACAACTGCCCCACCTGCCAGTTGACACTGCCGTATCTGGAACGTCTGTATTCCCGTTACGGCGACAGCAAGGCGGCGTTCTGGGCAATTGCACAGGATGATAAGCCGGAGGCATCCAAGTTTGCCGAGGACTACGGAATAAATTACAATATACTGCTGGATAAGAAGCCTTACAAGGTAAGCCGGAATTTTGACTTCAATATTGTCCCCAATATTATTTTGCTGGACCGGGACGGAGGCGAAATCTTCCGCTTCATGGGCTTCCAAAAGGATGAATTGGAAAAGCTTAATTATGTTCTGGCAGGCCTTGACAAGGGAGCAGAACCGCTTTTTACAGGGTCTGATGACGTCCCTGCCGTGAAGCCCGGCTGAGGGGCAAGACATACTGCTTAGTTTAAGCAAGGCAATAGTTTAAAACGCCATTAAAATAAATTTAAATGAATCATCCGGGCGAAAAGTTAGTATAAAATTAGATGCTGTTGTTTCCTTTTAGATAAAATTTTGTTATATTATTTGATTGAGTGTTTTTTGATATAAGTGAGGTAATTGATGAATAACTCTGATAACTACAAAATAAAGGTCGGTCTGGCCGAGATGCTCAAGGGTGGAGTGATTATGGATGTCACCACCCCGGATCAGGCCAAAATCGCCGAGGATTCCGGTGCGGTTGCGGTAATGGCATTGGAAAAAGTTCCTGCTGATATTCGAAAGGAAGGCGGCGTCGCCCGGATGGCGGCAATTGAGGTTATTGAGCGGATCAAAGAGGTTGTCTCCATTCCGGTTATGGCCAAGGTTCGAATCGGCCATTTTGCCGAAGCCCAGATGCTTGAGGCTATGGAAGTTGACTTTATCGATGAGTCCGAGGTGCTGACTCCTGCGGATGATAAATATCATATCGACAAATGGAATTTCAAGGTGCCGTTTGTGTGCGGATGCCGCAACCTGGGCGAAGCGTTGAGAAGGATCAGTGAGGGCGCCGCAATGATTCGCACCAAGGGCGAAGCCGGTTCGGGCAATATTATCGAAGCTGTGCGGCATATGCGTATGGTTATGGGACATATTCGCAGTCTTCAGAATATGAGCCCGGAGGAGCTCAAGAGCGAGGCGCGGGAGATGGAAGTTGATCTCGAAATCGTACAGAAAACCGCCGAACTCGGCAAGCTACTTGTGCCCAATTTTGCCGCAGGCGGAATTGCGACTCCGGCCGATGCTTCACTGATGATGCAGCTTGGGGCCGAATCGGTTTTCGTGGGATCGGGGATTTTCAAATCCGAGGATCCGGCTGTGAGAGCCAAGGCTATTGTTCAGGCAACCACGCATTATAAGGATCCCAAGGTGCTGATCGAGGTTTCCAGACATCTGGCAGGCGCTATGAAGGGTTTGGATATCGGTAAAATTCCCGAGGATGAGCTTTTGCAGATTCGTTAAAAATGCAGGCGAAAAGTATGGATATATAATAACGCCGGATTGGGAGAAAGTCCGGCGTTATTTAGTTGGATTTCAAAATGGCTGAGAAAAAGATAAAATTGGTGCGTACCGACGAAAATGTATACGAGGTCGGGATACTCGCTCTTCAGGGTGATTTCGAACTGCATACGAAGGCATTGAAGAAGGCGGGGCAGGAGGCTCTTCTGATCAAAACCGCAGACGAACTTAAGCGGATCAAACGGCTGATTATACCCGGAGGAGAATCTACGACAATGAACAAGCTAATCGATATATATAATATGCGCCAGCCGCTTTTAGAATTCGGCAAGAAAAAACCGGTCTGGGGAACATGCGCCGGGCTGGTCATGCTCTCTAAGGATGCGGGCGATAAACGCGTACAGCCGTTCGGTTTAATCGATATTGATTCGGTGCGTAACGCCTACGGTCGCCAGATACATTCGTTTTCCAAAAAGAGCAAAATAAGCCTGAACGGAAGGTCAGAGGCGATCGAGCTGGTCTTTATTCGGGCGCCAAAGATCACCCGTTCCGGGAAACAGGTTCAGATACTGGCGGAGCTTGACGGCGAGGCTGTGATGGCTCGGCAGGGAAATATCTTAGTATCGGCCTTCCATCCCGAACTTTCTGACAGTACCATGATCCATGAATATTTCCTGAAGATGTGAACTTATTCAGTCTATTCGGAAGATTCGGCCAGATATTCATCTGCCAGCTTCGATTTCACCCACTGATACTTGCCCGCTTTTGTAAAAGGAATATCATCCGCATATTCGAGCCGGACTTTAAACATACCGTGCATACCCTCATGAATCAGTTCCAGCATTCGGGCTTCATCTCGCTCACGATTGTATTCAGGCCCGGGTACTATACGCATGATAACATTATCGAGGTCAATCTGCTCAAGCTGATACCTTTTCAACTTGTTCATCTTATTTATTTCGAGGTAATGGATAATGTAGGG
>WJIM01000280.1 GCA_014730285.1 Candidatus Zixiibacteriota bacterium | reverse complement strand
TCTTTAAGCTTAACCACCTCATATTTGCTTTTGAAAATCGGAAAAACATCTTTCAGATTCTCGAAAATCGAGAGCACATGGCCCACCGATCTCTGTTTGGGAGCATCATGATTACCCGAAATTATGACCACCGGAATACCGACATGGGTCAACCGAATAATTTCCTTGATAGCGAAATTGATAATCCTGTTGGTGGGACGCACCATATGGAACAGGTCACCGGCATGAATCACGAAATCCGGCTCAAGCTCGATTGTCTTGTCAACTGCCCTGGTAAAGGCCCGGCATATATCCTCTTCGCGCTGATTGATGCCATTGGGCGAAAGCCTGTTGCCGAAGCCCCCGGCTCCAAGATGGGTATCGGCCATATGTATGAATCTGACTGACATATTTATTTTACCTTAAAAGAAATCCTCGTCCACAGATGTTTTTTTCTGCGGCTTCATGCTGTATTTTTCCTCGGATATTTTCAGGTACTCCTCGTACAAATCTATTTTGACAGGCAGTGCGAACGGTACCTCGGGCGATGTTATCAGCGCCTCGCCCGCTGAGAGCATCTGGATTTCTGTCCCAAGGTCGGAAATATCCTGCTTCGAGGACGACCTGATAATCTGCCTGTCGCTTTCATCGGCAAGCCCCAGAATTAAGAATGTATTGAACTGCGAAAGAAGCTCCTCATCAATTAATTTCGGCTGCTGGGTTATAGCGCACAATCCTGTTTTGAACTTGCGCCCCTCACGTGCAATCCGCGCGAAAATATTGGCATGCCCGCCCGCCGATCTTCGGAGTACACGCTGGGCCTCCTCGATCGCGACCATGACAGGGGTTACATCCTTGAACTTATCCGGATGCGAATAAAGGCCGCGGTAATGATGAAAAACCGCCCGGCACAAAACCGATCCAATTAAAAGCTCATCCCTCGTTGTCAAGTTGGAGCTGTCGATCAGAACAACCCTGCCGTCCTTAAGCTTCTCTATGATATTGCGCGAGGTCGAGACTTTGCTGTCGGTATGAATATAATCCTGCTTTAATAGATTTTCCGCGCGCCGTTTCAATACCCCCAGAGTCGATTCTGCAAATCCGCCCTGTGTGGTAATTCTCTCAGACAGCTCGCCGATATCCGAAGCCCGCAATTCGGACAGCCAGTTTTTGCCAAAACGGTAGTAAAGCGCCGTCAGGGCCTCGTGCTGTGCCTCCGAGAACTCGTAGATATGATTCAAATCATCGGGCACAATTTCCGAAGCCGAGATTTGAAGCTTCTCGTAGCGCTTTTCCAGCGGTCGTGAGGAGTATATTCGCAAGTTCTCATTGGCCAGAGGATGATGTATCAGTCCTTTTAGATGCGCCTCTCCCCCGCCGTCGAAATATTCCCCGTGCGGATCGAAAATGAGCAAACCGACATTCCCATTTTCGAGAATCGATCCCGCGAAACGTTTCATCAGGTTGCTCTTGCCCATACCGGTTGTGGCGAAAATACCGATATGAGAGGTCACGGATTTCGATGATATGCCAATATCAAAATCCAGCACAGATTCCCCTGAACGCAGCCGGCTGAATACCAGATTTGCGCCGGGGCTTTTCAGGAATTCGAAATCACTGCCTGCCGGACGGCGCACTTTTGTGAAATGAGTGGGGATCGTTTTCGGCTTGAAGAACTTATCGTCCCTGCTGTAGCCCAGAAGATTGCAGCGGGCGATTTTATACAAACGCCGTTCCTTTTCAAACAGGCCATACTCATCCTCGGCCTGATCCAAAAGCATCAGATTACCCGCAGTACGCTCGAACCATCCCAGATCAGCCCCCTCGGCTCCGTATGAAATATCCACCACCCGCAGATAGAATTTTATGCCGGTTTCTAAATCGTCAGCAAGCGCCAGGTCACCCAAATCGATTCTGGTGCCGTAGGGCAGCCTGAAATAGATTTCTCCGATCTTTCTTCCGGTTATCCTTCCCAGAAAATCATTCATATAAAAACATCCAGTCTCTTACATTCTCCTTGCCTGTGTTTCACGCAGATCGAAATTCAGCACACGATGGTAGTCTGCAAATAGCAAATCCCAGCGCGACTGATCCACGCCCTTTCGAAGAGCTATATCCTGCAGGCGCATCATGAAACCGTAGAGCTCATCCTCCGAGAGCCGGACCATCTGATGTACCGCCGCAAGCGGATACGGATAACCCATAAAAAACGGATCGGTCGCGAGCTCCGATAACTCGGCAAAAATCGTGAACGGCTTTTTTCGGTTTGATCTGCTCAGATCGATTCTGAAGGTCAGGTCCGAGTATGGATTCAACCGTGCAATGAATATATCTCCGAGCCGGTTCTTATTAAGGTTCTGACCGACACTGCCAACCTTCGCATACCAGCTTTTATTTTTATGTAAATCATCTCCCCTGCTTTTTATAACGGCGCTTAAATTCGCTCCGCCCCTCCACAGCAGGCTGGTGGCCTTGGAAACGGAGGCAATGCTTATGCCCCTACTCTCTGCCTTCTTGATCATATCCTGCATGAATCCGTAAGCGTCCCCGCGCAAGGCGCCGTCAAGCAGAAGCAGATCGTCCTGTTCGAGATCATCCAGGCATTTAAAAGTAGCTCTTTCCTCGGCCAGCCTTCGCAATGCACCCAGCGTCTCATTAAATGACGGCATCTCGGGCGGATATTTACCGTGCAATCGATAAAAATTCTTCTCGTAAATCTCGGAATAATTCTCCCGGGTCAGGTTGACCATTAATAATGGCTCTGCGTATTCGCCAATCCTTTCACGGTCCCGGAATTTCAAATATCCGGCGCGATAAACTCCGGCCTGGAAAACGTTGTTGCGAATAATAGTCCCCTGACCGCCGTCAACCGCTCCGGCTGTAAATTCATTCGGTGATGGCTCAATTTCCGAGTAGTCGATATCACCCAGCTCGCTTTCAAGCTCAAGCGGTTCGGCTTCATCCTCGGAAGATTCCAGCAGCCTGAGCGATGGATCGACCGACAGAAGCTTCGCGATATATTCGACCGTGGAATCCATGCCGGAATAAACATGCGAGTAATCATACAGCATGGCTTAAGGATAAAAATTGTTGGATGAGAGGGCAATAATAAATTAGAAGAGTTCGTATTTTTGCATACGGTCGCGCAGTGTATTACGCGATATTCCCAGAATCTCGGCAGTTTTGACCTGATTGGACTTCATATGCTGGAGGGTTTTCGAGATAACAACTCTCTCCAGCGCGGACTGTAGATGGTAGAATACCTGACCCGATGACATATTTAGAATCTTTGGCATCTGTGGATCGAGGAATTCATCGAACATTCGTGAATAATTATCTTTTATTTCATCGAAATCGACTTTAATATTCTCGCCTGTCTCAGAGAAAACGGGAAAATCTTCGGACTGGAGATATTCACCTTTGCTCATAACGACAGCTGTATGGATATTGTTTTCCAGTTCGCGGACATTGCCCGGCCAATGATATTTAATCAGCATTTCCAGCGCCTCATCGGAGATGCCCTTGACGGCCTTCTTGGCCATATAGCTGTACTGATTGATAAAGTGCTCAGCCAGTATGGGTACATCCGAACGGCGTTCCCGCAGCGCAGGAATATAGATCGAAACCACCTTCAAACGATAGAAGAGATCGACACGGAACTTACCCTCTTTCATAGCGCTGACAAGCGACTTATTGGTAGCCGCGATCAAACGCACATCAACATCAATGTTCGATTCTCCTCCCACTCGCTCGAAATTCTTCTCCTGAAGAGCACGCAAAAGCTTGCTCTGCGTGGGCAGAGACATATCCCCGATTTCATCAAGAAAGAGGGTGCCGTGATTCGCCAGCTCGAATTTGCCCAGCTTGCGAGCGTAGGCTCCGGTGAATGCGCCTTTTTCATGACCGAACAGTTCTGACTCCAGAAGCGACTCAGTCAATGCGGCGCAATTTAATGAGAGGAATGGACTTTCACTACGGTTTGAATTTCTATGGATCGCCCGTGCAACCAGCTCCTTGCCGGTGCCGGATTCTCCGAAAACCAGTACGGCGGCGTCGGAGCGCGCAACCTGGCCGATCATCTTCGCGATCTCAACGATCTCGGGCGACTTACCGACTATTTCATAATCGCGTGCCTGGGGTATTGGCTCGGCTAATGGATTTTCCTCGTGCTCATGCTTGTCACCCACTGCCTTATTGATGGTCATCATCAGGCGTTCGATTTGGAAGGGCTTGGTTATATACTCGTAAGCGCCTTCTTTCATAGCCTCGATAGCATTCTCCGTGGAAACATAACCGGAGATAACGATTACGGGAAGCTGTGCATCGCTCTTCTTGATTTCCTTTAAGATATCAAGTCCGGACACCGAAGGCAGATTGACATCGAGAAGAACCAGGTCGAGTGAGTTGTTATCTATAAACTCAAGCGCCCGATTTCCGTCTTCCAGCTGATGGAAACGGAATTCTTCCCTGTCAAAAAGCCCCACTAATGTTTCGGATACTGTGGGATCATCATCTACGAGTAGAATATTTTTCATTTTGTTAACTGCTCCTATTCCCTTTATTCGGCAATATTTTTCTAAGCATTAAGAAAATCTGTGTTTTGGAGCGCTTATAAATTGATATTATTGGCCTGTAATAACGGGCTTTTGGGGCGTAGTTTCGTAACGAAACTATGTTTTAATGGAAATGCCTTATTGCTTTTTGATGTTATACTTTTCCATTAAATCGTAGAGTGTGGTGCGAGATGTTTCAAGTGCGGATGCGGTTCTGGAAATATTCCAGTTATTCTGAAGCAGGGCGTTTATGATATGCTGGCTTTCGGCCTCTTCCCTGACCTCCTGCAGGGGCCGGATTTTCTCTTTTTCCGATGATTCGAATCCCAGGTCGGAAGGCTTGATCTTTTTATCTACCACAAGAATCACAGCCCGCTTGATTTTGTTCTCGAGCTCCCGGACATTTCCGGGCCAGTTATATTCGCGTATCCGGGCTATCGCTTTGGGGGTAAAAGTCAGGCCGGATTTTTTGTTCTCCTCGGCAAATCGTTCCAAAAAGACATTGGCCAGAAGGATAACATCATCACCCCGTTCTTTAAGCGGAGGCATATTAATCGTGATGACGCTCAGGCGGTAGAATAAATCCTCCCTGAAGGCCTTTTCCTGCACCTTCTGAGAGAGATCGGCGTTGGTGGCGGCAATTACTCTAACATCCAGATCAATCAGTTCCTTGCCCCCCACACGCTCGATTTTGCGGTCCTGAAGAAAACGCAGCAGCTTAACCTGAAGCGGGAAGGACAGGTCGCCTATTTCATCCAGGAACAGCGTGCCCTCATGGGCATACTCGAATTTACCCTTTTTCTGCGCGACCGCATCGGTAAAGGCGCCTTTCTCATGTCCGAAAAGCTCCGATTCCAGAAGATTTTCCGGTATGGCTCCGCAGTTTATCGCTATAAAAGATTTGTCCTTTCGGTCGGAGAGATTATGGATAGCTTTAGAGGCGAGTTCTTTGCCGGTGCCGGATTCGCCTGTCAGAAGCACAGAGTAGTCCGATTTTGAAACAGCATCGATCAGATTAAATACCTCCAACATCTTTTTTGAAGAACCAATAATTTCACTGAATTTCTGCTTTTTTTCGAGCTTTTGAGAAAGCGACAAATATTCCAGCTCAAGCTTCCTGAGGGCCACAGCCCGTTTTACGATCAGTTTCAGCTCCTCCAAATCGATCGGTTTCTGGTAGTAATCGTAGGCGCCCTTATTGACCGATTTCAATGCGGCCTCCTTCTCCTCATTGCCGGTGACCATGATAACCTTCAGGTAGGGATCGATAATCAGCAGCTCATGCAGAAGTTTGAGACCGGAGAGATCGTCTGCAAGTGAGGTTAATGCGATATCCAGCGTAACCAAATCAGGCTTTTCCTCTTTAGCCAGTTTCAGGGCATTATCATAATCGGCCGCCTGGCTGACAGTATAGTCATTGGACAGCGCCCAGTAGATCTGGGTACGAATACCCTCCTCATCATCAACTACGAGAATTTTTGCTTTTTCCTCTGCCATACTCATTAATCCTGTGCCGGAAACTCGATTCGAAATGTCGTGCCCTCATCCTGCACCGATTTAACCAGCATCTTGCCGCGCATCTTCTCAACCCAGTCCCTGGACTGGAAGAGGCCTATACCAAGGCCTTTTTTCTTGGTGGTGGCAAACGGCTTAAACAGCTTCTTGGAAATAAATTCAGCGGACATACCCACTCCGGTGTCGCTTACACGCAGTATCACTTTATCGTTTTCCTCGGATGTATTTATAACAAGCTTACCGCCGTCGGGCATTGCTTCCATTGCATTAATTATCAGATTTCTAACGACTTCGCTTATTTTATCGGAATCGGCTTTTACACTGCCGATATCATTCAGTTCTTTAATGTACTCTATCTTTTTATTCTCATTCAAACCAAGCTTGGTTTCCAAACTTAATACAATCTCATTCAAATTGCAATCCGAAACGGCGAAAGTTTCCGCCTCTCCCCCGCCTCTGAGCTTATCCATCACTCTCTGCATCCGGTTTACCGCGCCGTTGATAGTTGTCATGGCGGATTTCTGAAACTCCGGATTATCCATATTCGATTCATAATTTTGCAGTAACATTGAAAGCATGGAAACCGAATTTTTGAGATCGTGCATAATGAACGTCGTGAACTTATGAAATGACTCGATCTGCCTTGCATCCAGAAGCTCCTCGGAAAGCCTTGCCGAGAAAAGCGCCAGGGAAAACTGGTGGCCGATGGAGGAGATGAATTGAATCTCGCGATGCATGAACGGTTCCTTGTTTGCCTTCGATCCAAGAAAAAGAATACCAACCAGCCTTTGTTTTGCTATAAGCGGCAAGGTGATATCGATATCAAGCTCCCGTAATTTTTCCAGCTCCTCGACTTTCTCACCTTCTGTGGTCAGACGTTCCGCCAGATCATCCATAACCATCGCCTCACCGTGACGGAAAAGCCAGGCGGCGAAAATACCATTGCTGGGAATGCGGATATCCTCAGCCATTTCATGTTCACGCGGGTAGGTCATTCTTAACTGCGCCTGATTGGGATCAGTATAGAAAAGATACAGTTTCCCGATTCCAAGACGGTCTTTGAACAACTCCAGAATCTTGGAAGTGAGTTCCTCCGGATCGAGTATAGTGGCGATGTCCTCGGAGAACGCCGCCAGTTCCTCCTCGAAGTCGAGCTGACCGGAATGGAAGGCCTTATCGACTGTCCCCTTTATGCGGTCTTTAATCGAGCGCGATAACAGCAGCGCCATCAATATCACGAATGCTACCATGGCCCCCAG
>WJIM01000279.1 GCA_014730285.1 Candidatus Zixiibacteriota bacterium | reverse complement strand
TTCGGGAAGACATTAAACTCGCCGTATATCAGCATGATAAGGTCATAATCTGAGCCGTAATCTGCGGTTATGATATCCTCCTGTGAGTATGCAACCTTATTATCATCATTCATTTTCTCCCGCGCATATTCAATCGAGGCCGGTGAGAAATCTATTCCTCGGCATGCATGCCCGATTTCGGAAAGCCTTGAGGTATAAAAGCCGGGACCGCAGCATAAATCCAATATTCTGGAGGGCTGCTTGTTCAGTATTATAGTGTGAATCCAGTTCACATGTTTGTCGATTATAGCAGTCCTGCGGCTTGCCAGATCATGTTCCTGCGAAAGATGCTCCTCCAGCATCCTTTTGCTGAACTCGGGATCATCCCAGGGAATTTTATACTTTCCCTGCCAGAGGGATTTGGCATTGTCTTTTTTATCGAAAAGCTCGGTCAATTTCAAATATAATCTCCGGTTTTAACCTTGATCGAATCTAAGCCAGGTTCAAAGACATTTCAAGCTGTTTATGTCTGGGCAGTAGATGGGAACTTGAATTTTCTTCCGCCTATGGGAAATGTGCCTTTAACGAACAGAGGTGACTCCGAATCGACTATGGTGTCATCATAATTGAAACCAAGCAGATCGGGTGAGAAATAGAAGTTAATCGATTTTATATCTTCTGATTTGATTATTTGGGGTAAGGCTTCTTGAATCTCCATAGGTTTATCATAAATTACATCCCAGATATGAATCTGGTTATTACTCTCAGATGCGATTATGATAATGCCTTCCTTTTCCAGATAATAGAGATGATTCGGATGAAGGTTTAAAATGTGCCAGATTGTTATGAAATCATAGTCAAGAGCGCCGAACAGCCTGCTGACGGGTGTCCGTCTTCCAAGTATTTCTCTCATCAGGCTAAAATCCCTGTCTGTGCCTATATCCAGTTTGCGCGCAGAATAATCCGGCTCCGGGATATTTTGGGTCTGCCGGAAAATCACCTCGTTATAATGATCGAATCCGAATTTGGGATAAAAGCTTAAAGCCTCTTTACTGGAATAGAGGAAAATGATTTCCATCGAGTCGGAATATTTATTCAAAATGTGCTGCATTAATATTCTTGAGAGGCCGCGCCGCCGATATTCAGGCAAAGTGCCGACAGTCCCTACCTGAATTCCTTTCATAATATTGCCGTCTACAAGCAATGCCATCTTCGTGATGGAGGCATTGGATACAATCTTGTCGTCAATTACAATCGAATGTGGAATATAATTATCAAGCCAGAATCCTTTTTCATACCAGATCTTAAAATCCAGACCGGGGTAGATTCGGTCGATAAAATCGAAGAATGCATTTCTGAGAAAATCTTTATCGCGATAACCTTCGCGAATACCATACTCATGCACTAATCATCTCCGCATCTATTATTATAATTAAAAGGCAGAAAAATATCGTAATAAGGTAACTCTCAAATAGTCCCGTTATTATATCCGCTAACACTTGTGCATTATAACACATTATATATCAAAAAGATAACGCATTTGAGAGGGTAATCCGAAAAAAATACGTAAAAAGGATAAATTTTGTATTGATTTAAATCGATTTTATGTTATATTATCGACAACAAAATAGCATTTAGTTTTCGAATGCTTCAAACTGTAGTGGTTTGAAGCAATATGGTAGCAGAGGTTTTCATCTGCTTTTGCTTTATTAGTCTTAGGGCAGGGGGCTTCTGTGATTTCCAATAATAGAGTATTGAAAAGAGCTAATGGAGGAGAATTAGTATGCGCAAATCGTTAATGATTACAGTCTCGATTCTGCTGATTTTTGTTATTGTCAACATCGGCCAGGCCCAGATTTCATTTCCCAACAGCGGTACGCTTGCATCGCCGGGCTCCACTTTGAATTCATGGTTGGCGGATGATATAGCCGAATCCATGTATAGTCACCTTACAGCAACGGACGGCGGGAGTCAGACATGGGATGCGACGACAGTCGATTTTATCCAAGAAAATACGGGTACTGTGATTGAGGCTTCAAGCGCACCTCAGATCGGTTCCTTTCCTGATGCCAATTTTGTAGTCCGGACTATAAACCTTGCTACCGAAGAGGATACAGTCTGGTCCTATACAGAATGGCTTCCCATGGAGGTGACGGAATGGGGAACCGCAATTCGTTCGTCGAGAGCGGGGGAAGTGATATTTAAATATGATGAATCTACTCCGCTGTATCCATTCCCGATGGCATTCAATGATGAATGGACAACCGCACGTGAAGGCATCCGTGAATTTACTCCGCAGTTCGTGGAAAATGTATTTGATACGATAACCTATGCTGTTGATGGCTGGGGAACGATTACTTATGAGGGGAATACAGTCGACTGCCTGAGACTGTCTTTTGTTAAAAGAACGACAACCCAGCAGGTTATCGGTGGAATTCCGATGCCAGGTACTACTATTGAGACCGAGGGTGCGGAGTTCTTCGGCGAGGATTTCGAGTTCCTGTTGAATGTGAATAAAAGCGGTCCGAGCGGATTCGAATCCTATTCGGCTTCCGCCTTCGGTGGATTTGTCGGCTCCGCCACTGATGTCAGCGAGATCAATCCGGGCACGCTTCCAGAGGGATTTGAGCTTTCACAGAACTATCCAAATCCGTTTAATCCCGTAACCGAGATTGAATTCAGCCTGCCCAAGAGTACGGATGTCCGGCTTACAGTGTACAATATGCTGGGGCAGAAAGTGACGACTCTTGTCGATCAGCGCCTGGATGCGGGTATTTATTCTGTAGACTGGGACGGCAGTAATGACGCTGGCAGCCCCGTTTCGAGCGGGGTATATTTCTACCGCCTTTCGGTAGGCGAATTCAGCGAAGCAAGGAAGATGCTGCTGCTGAAGTAAAAAGAATATCAGGAAAGATATAGATATTAATTTAGGAGAAAAGAATGTTTGACGAGGCAACGATTAAACAGAGTGCCGAAATATTCAATGGTAAATTGATTCAGCCGGGCGATGCCGATTATGACGAGGCGCGCACGGTCTGGAATGGTATGATAGACAGGAAGCCGGCGGCGATTGTCCAGTGCGCTGATGTTGATGATGTCGTTAATGCGGTCAATTTCGCCCGCGAGAATGATCTTTTGATCTCGATCAAGGGCGGCGGGCATAGTGTAGCCGGAAGATCGGTTTGTGATGATGGATTAATGATCGATTTTTCGCGAATGAAAGATGTAAAGGTCGACCCAAAAGCTAAAACTGCAACCGTCGAACCGGGGGCGGCTCTGGCCGACCTTGACGCCGCTACCCAGAAGCATGGTTTGGCCACAACCGGCGGGCTGGTTTCGGAGACCGGGGTTGGCGGATTGACGCTCGGAGGCGGTATGGGGTACCTGGCACGAAAGTATGGGCTGACTGTTGATAATTTGATCTCAGCCGATGTCGTTACCGCCGAAGGTAAGGTGCTTCACGCGAGTGATGATGAAAATTCGGATCTTATGTGGGCCTTGCGAGGAGGCGGCGGCAATTTTGGCATAGTCACATCATTCGAATTCAAGCTGCATGAGGTTGGTCCGGAGGTGTTGACCGCACAGATATTTTACCCGATGGAGACTGCCGAACAGGTTCTGCGTGCATACCGGGATTTTGCGGCTGAAGCCCCGGACGAAATGTCATGCTATGCTCTGGCGGTTAATGTACCTCCCATAGAGCCATTCCCGGAAGAGTACCATATGAAAACCGCAATCGTACTGGTGGCGTGTCATATTGGCGATACCAAGGAGGGCGAAAAGCTGCTGGAACCGTTGCAGAAGCTCGCCGAACCGATTTTTCAGGTAGTGGGGCAGATGCAGTATGCTGCGCTGCAGCAGAGCTTCGACAAAGGCGCCCCGAAAGGCGGCCGGTATTACTGGAAAGCGCATTATATGAAAAGTCTGCCGGATGAAGCTATCAAGACATTTGTAAAGAAGGTTGATCCTTTGCCCGGACCGTTTTCGCTTGTGGGCATAGAGCCAATGGGCGGGGCAATCAGCCGTATCGAACCGTCAGCTACAGCATTTCCCGACAGAAACGCCGCTTTCGGGATGGGAATCTGGTCAGGATGGACCGAAGCTTCCCATGATGAGAAGGCTATTGAGTGGACCCGCGAGTTCCATAAGGCAATGGAACCGTATTCGACGGGCGGAGTGTATGCCAATTATCTTGACAGGGACGATGATGACCGTGTGAAGGATGCATTTGGCGTGAACCACGACCATCTGCGGAAGATCAAGGCCAAATACGATCCGGACAATTTTTTCCGCATGAATCAGAATATCAGTCCGAAAAGCTGACGCTGTTGAATCTATCAGTATAACCGCCGAGTTTATTAATAAATATCAGGGCAGATTTTTTAAGAATCTGCCCTTTGCTTATTTTTTATGACACCTTAATCATTAGCTTACTTGACATCAAAAGGCACTGCAAATAAATTACTGTCCGTCTATTTTTTTTGATTTGCACTGCAACCCGGGATTGGACTGGTGAAAAATAAAGACATAATTGATGATCTTCTGCGATCAGCATGCCCCTCGATTCAATACAGGCTGAAAACTGAAGTTCTCTAATAAGAGATTACCAATCACGAAAGGGGAATGCTTCAACAGCAAATCCTTCAGGACAAAGCTGTGCGTAATGTGTTGGATACACAGCAGAAAGACGGCTGGCTGCTGAAAGGAATTCATGGATACGACAGCCATGAAGGGGCAATACGAATGCTGCTGGAAAAAGAATCGATCCTAAAAATAGGCTGCTTAATAAAGCCTTGAGCGCAGTTGAGAAGCAGGCAGGCGGGATAGACCGCGAACTTGGCAATGTGGGGAGAGTGCTGGATGAGTCTGGATACGCGGGGTACAAATGCAATGAAAGCGGCTGTATTCGCGCAGGCTGGCAGAGAGGACATGGAGTTTGTGCAGGATCAGATTGCACAGGCTTTACGAGCTTTCGAATCGGTGTCTGAAGTATATTCATTGGATGCGATCGCAGAAAACTACAGAGGAAAACTCGTCTATAAGCCGGGAGCTAAACTGTCCAGCCTCTACCATCTCCGCATTCTGGCATTTGCACTCGGGTGGAGAAATCAACCAAATTATGATATGATGATATCAGCAATAAAGAGGCTGATTGACTTATCTCCGATACCCTCAATCAATGTCCGTTGCAAATCGCAATTGATCTCTCCCGCATCATTTGCCATGCATGATTTTAGTCCGGAGATGGATTCTATGAGTGCCGGGGAGTGGATGATGTGGTTTCATAGAATGGAGCTTCTGGCAAGAACCGGACTGGTTAATAAAGTTCCTGAATTAAAACAGCAAGTAGATACTTTGCAGGGCCTGCTTGATTCGAATGACGGCTGGTTTACCAAGAAGCTTAACTATGATTATTTCAGGCGCTGGAGTTCCTATACCGGCCTGATGCTTGAAATGACTGGAAATCATCCCGGCGGCGGATGTACGACCTGACCTTAAGGGCGTTATCAATATTGCACCTATCAGATATTTAGCCATTCCAAAATATTCACTTCTTAAGAGCCGTTAGAAGCACATAGGGCGATTCTAAACTGACTATGTCAATCAATCATTATTCGGCAATCAAAAAATATTACGCGGTTCCTGCTTCCGCTTTTGCAGGCTTGATTTTGTATAGAAGTTTGTAGAAGCTGATATAGGTCACGGGTATAAGTATGAGTGTAATTAGCGTTGAAACCAGCAATCCTCCAATAACGGCTCTTGCCAGAGCGGCCTGGATTTCACCTCCGGCTCCTGTGCCGAAACTCAGGGGCAGCATGCCGAGTATTGTGGTGGCAGAAGTCATAAGGATTGGACGAAGCCGCAGGCGTCCCGATTGAATCACGGCCTCCTGAATATCAAGGTTTTTCTCCCGTCTCATCAGGTTGATATAATCCACCAGAACGATAGCATTATTAACCACGATACCGATCAGCATAACAATTCCCATCAGGCTCTGCATATTTAATGACGTGCCGGTAATAAGCAGAGTCGGTACCACGCCTATTATCGCCATCGGAACCGCTACCATGACAATCAGCGGGTCCAGAAATCTTTCGAACTGCGCCGCCATGACCATATAGATCAAAATAAGCGCCATGATCACGGACAGGAGAAAGTCGGACTGCGCTTTCTGCTGTTCCTCATATTCTCCGCTGAAAATCAGCGAGAATCCTTCTGGCAGAGGGAAATCGTAGAGCTGGTCCTGAAGTTTTTCGACAACATCCCCAAGCGCCGCCCCGCTTTCCAGATTGGCGGTGATATAGGTCACGCGCTGTCCGTCCACGCGTTCGATTTCTGTCGGGCTGCGCCTTCGTTCGGTTGAGACGACTGCGGAAATCGGCATAATCTGCCCGCCGGCAGTGCGGACCGAAACGTTGCTCAAATCCTGAGTGCTGAGCCTGTCCTGTGGCTGAAGACGCACCATAATGGTAAATTCTTCGCCCCCCTCACGGAAAACACCGGCGCGTCCACCGCCCACATTGGTTTGGATAACCCGTGCAATCTGGCTGACCGACAGCCCCAGGTCGGCGATTTTTTCCCGGTCGATAATCAGATTCTGCTCAGGGCGTCCCTCACGGCGGCTGATACGGACATCGGCCACTTCAGGTACCTTTTCCATGATATTCTGCAAATCCTTCGAGATCATATCCGCTAATGCCAGATCATATCCGCGCAGTTCTATCTGCACAGCCTCGGAGCCTCCCGAGCCGAACAATCTGCGCAGCATCCATAGTCCGGACTGGGCATCCACCCTGACATCCGCTCCGGGGACCTGCCCGGCGACATGCTCACGTATTTTATCTGCGAGTTGAAAGCTGTTGACCGTTCTCTCATCTGCATTCTTCAGTGAGATTTCGACCTCGGCATCACCCGGCCTGATTTCGATAGAGATATGCTCAATCTGATCCATGGGGAGTACCTCACGTACCAGGGAATCCATCTCATGCAAATAATTATTGACTACGGCGATATT
>WJIM01000278.1 GCA_014730285.1 Candidatus Zixiibacteriota bacterium | reverse complement strand
TATAATGAAACTACAATTTCCCAGAACGGCCAAGAATTGGTTATCCGTCATCGGTTCGGTGATTGCCGTCATCAGTTTTTTCATGATCGTATTCATATCCGCCATTTCCATGTTTTTCGGGGGCGGGGCTTATTTGGGAATCATCGTTTATATTCTCCTTCCGGGCATTTTAATCATCGGTCTACTACTCATTCCCATAGGCATGCTGCGGCAGCGGAAACGGATCGCTGAGGAGCCGCCCTGGCCCTATGTGGATTTGAACAAATCCACCCATCGCAACGCCTTTTTCGTTTTTACCATCGGAACCGTCATCTTTCTGTTCATGACGGCCATCGGCAGTTATGAAGCCTTTCAATTTACAGAGTCGGTGGAATTTTGCGGCAAAGTGTGTCATAGTGTAATGAAACCGGAGTATACCGCTTACCAGCATTCGCCCCATGCCCGAGTGCCCTGCGTGGATTGCCATGTGGGCGAAGGGGCCGACTGGTATGTGCGTTCCAAATTATCCGGTTTGTATCAGGTCTATTCGGTAACTTTTGAAAAATATCCCCGGCCCATCCCTACGCCCATCCATAATTTGCGGCCCTCCAGAGAAATCTGTGAAAAATGCCACTGGCCGCAGAAATTTTATGCCCATCAATTGCGAACGGAATACCATTACCAATCGGATGAAAACAATACCCGCTGGCAAATCAAGCTGAATATGAAGATTGGGGCCGAACATCAGGCAGAGGGTCTGAAAGAAGGCATCCACTGGCATATCAATCCCGATATAAAGGTGCAATATTATGCCGCAGACGAAGCCCGGGAAGAACTGCCCTGGGTGCGCTATATCAATTTAGAAACCGGCGATACCCTGGTTTATCAGGATACCATGTCCGATTTGGATGCCGATACGATTCCTACAGCGGAAATCCGCACCATGGAATGCATCGATTGTCATAACCGTCCTTCTCACCAATATCAGCCGCCGGCCTTTTTTGTCGACGAAGCGCTTACTGCCGGCTCTATTCCCAAAGCATTGCCGGGCATCAAAGCGCTGTCCATGGAAATTTGCGCCGAGGAATATGCATCAATGGAAATCGCCATGCAGGCTATCGACAGCACAATAACCGCCCATTATGACGCCAATTATCCACAGATTGTTCGCGACAATTCCCGACTCATCGATCAGGCCGTAAGAGGACTGCAGGAGGCATTCGGTGAAAATATATTCCCGCGCATGAAAGTGCGCTGGAGCGCTTTTCCCAACCATATCGGCCACATGGAATTTGAAGGCTGCTTCCGATGCCATGACGGCCAGCATGTGACAACCGATGACCAACCGATATCCAGGGATTGCAACTTGTGCCATAACATCAACGCCCAGGGTACGGACGATAACCTGCAAATGGCCACTCTGGATAACCCGCTGGAGTTTGAACATCCGGTGGATATCGGCGGCGCCTGGGAGATGATGTTGTGTACGGAATGTCATACGGGTTTGAGTCCGTAGGTTTTTAAACAGGCTGAAGCCCGGAGCCAGATTGGGGGCTATTTATTTTATTACCGGCCATAACAGGCCGGGCTAACGAAGAACCATCAAAGCATTCCATTTTTACCGATTTTGTGCTTTATCTGATGAATGTCAGGATGCTAATTATCATTTATAAAGTTATTCATGATTTTGAAATGGGAGCTTTATAGGTGCATATTTTGATGAGCGTTTTCAGAGGGACCAACGATATATCATCATATTGAAAAACTGGCCGGCCGCTTAACAGCCGGCCTGTTAAATAATCGGTTATTTAATCAATAACATCCGCCGGGTATCGACAAAATCGCCTGCTTTGATGCGATACAGATACACGCCGCTGGATAAATCATTTCCATTAAAGCGAACTTCATGCACGCCCGTCGGCATGGCTTCATTGACCAGCGTCTTGATTTTCTGACCGATAGTCGAATACAGCTCCAGGGTAACGTGGCGCGCTGACGGAATGGCAAAACGGATGTTGGTCACCGGATTAAAGGGATTTGGGTAGTTCTGGTGCAGAGTAAAATCGCCGGCAATGCCCATTTCTTCATCAATAACAGAGACCGTACCCGATTCAAGGGCGCCCATATCGGGTGCTGTTCCGTTGTAGTCAGCGGCATCGATATCAACAAGCACATCACCTTGATATTCATAATAATCGGTTCCGGCATCGACGCAGGGTGAGAATGGCTGCAAATTAAAATCATCGCCGGCGGGATCGGAAAACAACGGATCAGAATTGATATTACCCTCTCTCCAGTCTATGTTTGAGATATCATTGGTAATAATTCCTGCCTGGCCGCCTTCGATATCCGAATAAGCAACCATGATATTACTGGCCAGCCCGTTCGCGGAACAATAGATTTCCTGAGGCGAACCATTCCATAATATTGAATTTACAACATTAGGATCGGATTGATACAGGTACATGGCACCGCCGGCATCTCCCGCATGATTTCCGTAAAATGTGCAATTGGCGATTACCGGGTCTGAATAATAAAGATAGATTGCCCCGCCGCGAGCTTCACTTTCCACATTTTCATTGACCTGGTTATTATCAAAGATTGTATTACGTATTTCTGGATCGGAGAGGTATAAATATAATCCGGCACCGGAGCCATGAGCGGTTGAAAATGATCCGGAAACATACAATTCGTTGTCAGCAATTGTACATTCTATAATCTTCGAGTTGGACTCCGTACAGTATATTGCTCCTCCGGAGGATGATCCGGTATAATTACCATTCGAGTTTCTGCTGATCGTTGTATGTTTTATAAGTGCGTTTGATTTGCGCATATAAATTCCGGCGCCGCTTTGTTTGGCACGATTTTCAAGAATCTGACTGTTGGTAATTTCCACATAAGCACTGTCAATATAAACACCACCGCCCGTATCGGTCGGCTCCGCGCCGGTGGCCTTTCCTTCTTCAATCAAACAATAAGCAAGATAACTGCTGTCCGATTTTGTAAAACGGATGCCAACCCAGCCCAGGGCCGAATCCTGCGGGGTAAATATGATGGAGTCTTGCTCGGTCCCGCGAGCGTCCAGCTTACCATTTACAGCGAACTGGTACCAGCTCTTAAATATCACTTTAACGCCGGGTTCTATTGTCAATGTTGATCCTTCCGGAACCGTCACATCACCTTCAATGTAATAGGGTGACTTTGATTTTTGCCAGGTTCCCGAAATGTTTCCGGCTGCGATACTGGTTCCATCGTGGACATGGATTCGTACCGTTTCACGATCTCTTGCGCCGTCGTTATCCGTTATTGTAAGATTTACAAAATAATTGCCGGTATCTGGAAAGATATGCGAAACCTGCGCATCCGTCGAGCTTGTTCCGTCCGCGAAATCCCAGTAATAACTACTTATACTGCCATCATCGTCATAAGAATCCGTCCCGTCGAATGAAACCGTTAACGGCGCGCTGCCTTCCACTTTATCGGTTATAATGATTGCCGAAGGCGGCTGATTGTTGTCATCACCAGAATTATATTCCAAGGCGCCCATATCGGGAGCAGAGCCTACATATGCATCGGATTGCAAGTTGACCAGGACATCGCCGTTCCATTCATAGTAAGCGGTTCCGGCATCAATAGCTGGTGAACCGGCAGACAGGTGATAATTTTCTTCTTGGATATCTACAAATAAGGGATCGCTGTTTATATTGCCTTCCTGCCAGTACAGGGTCCCGCCGGATCCTGTAACCACGGCCGACTGTCCACCCTGCAGGTCGCAATAGGCAAGCACAACCGATGCATCAATCGCACTATCACTGAAGTAAATATCCTGGGGTGAGTTATCCCATAAAATATTATTAACCATAACCGGATGGGAAGAAGCAATATAAAGAATACCGCCCTGTTCTTCCCCGTTAACATCGAGTCCGGCAATATTTCCGGTGATGGTGTTTCCGATAAATTGTGCGTCGGAAGAAGTAGCATAAACTGCGCCGCCACGGGCGTAACTGCCGGTATTACCGCTCCCGTCTATTACATTTTCGCTGATGATATTATATTCAAGAACGGCATCCGAATTATTCAGATAGATACCACCGCCGGTACCTCGGCCCGGTGAAAAGCCACCCGATACATAAACTTCGTTCTTACTAATGTGTGAATATCTGATTACCGGATTGGAATCGATACAGTAGATCCCGCCTCCGGTACTGGTCGCGGTATAACCAACCAGGTTTTCCGTAACTGTTGAATAATCAATGCGCGGTGATGCGTTTTCCATATATATTCCGCCGCCTTTGTCATCCGCCTCGCTTTTTCGAATGGTGCAATTTTCAATAACAGGATTTGAATTACTAATGTAGACAGCGCCACCTTTATCCAGAGGATCGGCGCCGGTAGCCTGACCGAATTCAAGTATACAGTATTTCAGGTGACTGCTGTCGGGGGCATTGATAAAGCGTAGTCCTACCCAGCCCGTTGTTGTATCTTCGGTCGTAAAAATAATGGGCATACTTTCAGTACCCTGTGCCTGTATATAACCATTAATGGTAATTTTATACCAGCTTTGAAACAGTACATCAACACCCGGTTCAATTGTCAATGTTTTATTCGCGGGTATCGTTAAATCGCCTTCAATTAAATAAGGTGCGTCAGCTGTCGTCCAGGTTCCCTCGATATCGCCTTCCTGTATAACGGTTTGGGCGGATAAAAAAGATAACGCCAGCAGGAACAGAATACATATTTTTGTGATAGAAACGAACCGCATGTTATCTCCTTTAGACTTCATTCAATGCTCATAATTAAAATATATATACCTTCAGCAACATTCCTCGCAAAATATTAACATTCGAGTAACAGAAGGTACCAACGTATAAGATAATTTAATATTTCATTGCAGTTATATATATTTTTGCCTGAGGCCGATTGAATTTTCTAAACTGAATTTCCAAAATGCATATGATTAAAAAAACCGACCTTCTTAAGAAGGCCGGCCTCATAAACGTTTCGTTAAAGAGCAGAAGATAGTCGATTCAATTTAAGTCATGACTATCGCAGTGATTTTCATTTTCTGAAATTATGGTAGATATATCATTTTTCCGGTTTTAGTACCATGATTCGTTTTCAGACGATAAAAATAAACACCGCCTGGAACACCGTTTAGTGCAGGATTCCACTCGGCTTCATGCTGTCCGGCTGCCTGTTTAGCTTTAACCAGCGTTGATATTTGCTGTCCCAAAAGATTAAAAACCGTTAGTTCGACTTGTGTCTCATTCGAAAGATTGTATTGAATGGTCGTTGCCGGATTGAAGGGATTCGGGTAGTTTTGGTTCAGTTCAAAGCGATTTGCAATGGCGCCTTCATCTTTAATTGCCGATGGCGTCCCCGATTCCAAAGCACCCATGTCCGGGGCTGAACCATTATATTCACCTGAAGATAAATTGACCAGTACATCCCCGTTCCATTCGTAATAGGCCGTACCGGCATCGATACAGGGGGACCCGGCGGAAAGATGATAATCTTCCTGGGAGGCGTCAATAAAGAGCGGATCGCTGTCAATATTACCCTCCTGCCAGTATAACGTGCCGTTATCGCCGTAGAAAACCGAATCCTGACCGCCCTGCATATCACAGTATGCAAGCATCACTGAGGCAGCGGTAACATCCTGGGCGATAAAAATATCCTGCGGCGTATTATCCCATAAAATACTATTGACAAATACCGGATCAGAAACAGTGATATACATGACACCACCCTGTTCATCGGCGATAACATCCAGATCGGCCACATTGCCCGTGATGGTATTATTGATCACCTCCGGATCGGATCCATAAGCGTAGATCGCGGCGCCCCGGGCATAACTTCCCGTATTGCCGCTTCCGCCGATTTCATTGTTACTGATGATATTGTATTCCAGCACGGCGTCCGAATTATCCAGATAGATGCCGCCGCCTGATCCACGACCGGACGAGAAACTGCCGGATACATAGATATTATTATTACTGATTTCCGAATTCCTGATGGTGGGATTGGAATCGATAATAGACATACCACCGCCATAATTTGTTGTCCCTGTGCCTGAAGTATTTTCCGTAATGGTACAACCGTCAATAACAGCATGGGCATTTTCCAGATAGATACCGCCGCCGTGATCGCCAGCTTCGCTCTTACGGAAGGTGCTGTTTTCGATGGTGGGGCTGGTATTGAGCACGTAAAGGGCGCCGCCCCGGTCCAGCGGATTTTCGCCGGTAGCGTCGCCGAATTCAAGGGTGCACCACTTTAAATAGGTGTCGTCGGAGGCATCCGAAATGCGCATTCCCCTCCAGGTATTGGTTGTGTCCTCCGGGGTAAAGGTAATAGACATCGTCTGGGTGCCATCGGCTTGTAGTAAACCGTGTACATAAAAATGATACCAGCCTTTAAAGATAACCTCGACGCCGGCCTCGATAGTTAACGATTCACCGGTCGGCACGGTTACGTCTCCCTCGATGTAGTAAGGCGAACCGGATTTTGTCCACGTTCCTGAAATATTACCTTCCGGAATACTTGTCCCGCCGTGGGCGTAAATT
>WJIM01000277.1 GCA_014730285.1 Candidatus Zixiibacteriota bacterium | reverse complement strand
TCCGCTATATTTCGTTCTTGTTATGCCTTGTAAACTGCCAGAAGATAGCCATCAGAACCGCGAAAGCTCCCAGCGAGAGTATATCGCCCCACGGCGCGCCGAAGAACGATTCGGCCGAATGCTTCTCGACATAATCTTTATACGGCACAAAGAATGCTACCTTATCCGACATATACAGAAGCAGCGCTACGCCGACTCCTATCAAGGCGTCGCCCGCCACAATTCCGGAGCCGAAAAGCACTCCCTTCTGCTCTCGTACTTTGTATCTTCCAATTTCCTTTGTAGTTTTTCTGACCATCAGCGCCAGAAGTCCGCCGCACATGATCGGTGTTGAAAGGTCGAGTGGAAGATAAAGCCCGATTGAAAACGGCAGGGAACTCACGCCCAAAAATTCTACCGCAATCGCGATCATACCGCCGGCGATGATAAACTCCCAGGGCAGTTCACCGCCAAGAATGCCTTGCACAACCGCAGCCATAACATTAGCCTGCGGCGCAAGCAGGGGATCGGGATGCTCGGCCGAGGGCACAATGCCGTATGTATCGACCAACAGAAAGAGCACCATACCCATGGTAAGCGCCGAAGCGGTCAGACCTACGAATTCCATCATCTGCATTTTGCGCGGCGTGGCACCCAGCAAATATCCGGTTTTGAGATCCTGCGCGATATCCCCGGAAAGACAGACGGAGATACAAACTACCGCGCCTATAGTCATTGCCGTGACCATCCCAACTGCCCCTGCAATGCCGAAGGAAACCAGAACCAGGCAGGTTACCAGAAGCGTGGCGATAGTCATGCCCGAGACAGGCGATGACGACGAGCCGACAATACCGACAATCCGTGCAGCGACCACGATGAAGAAGAACCCGAAGACCACAGTCAGGCCGATTGCGATGATATTGATATTGGTGCCGGGATAAACCCAGAGCGCTATAATTACCAGAAGAGTGCCGATCAAAACGGTTGACATGGGCAGGTCCTTCTGGGTTCTGGGAACGTCTTCCTGCTCTTCTTTCGAGCCGCGCTTTACGATCTGCCTGAAGCCTGTGGCAAATGACTGGATAATTGTCGGGAATGATTTTATCAGGCTGACGAATCCGCCTATCGATACCGCGCCTACTCCGAGATATTTTATTATATGATTTCGAATAAATGAATTGGTGACCTCATCCGGAAGCATGCCCGCCGGACCGTGAGCAAGCAGATAGTCAAGGCCGATATATTTGGCCAGGGGGGCAATTCCCAGGTAGCCGAGCACAGCTCCGGCCAGCATCAAAGCGGCAATTCTCGGACCGATTATGTAGCCTACGCCCAGAAGGGCCGGAGTGCTGTCGAGACCGATTACACCGCCGTCCATAGGCTTGAACTTGAGGTCTTTGGTGGGGAACTCATTCCAGAAAATCCCGCCGGCCATCAGGGCTTTGTAAACCGCACCGAATCCGATGCCCCAGAAGACCGTTTTGGCACGGGCGCCGCCCTTATCTCCCGCCACTATGATCTCGGCGCAGGCCGTACCCTCGGGGAATTTGAGCTTGCCGTGCTCCTTTTCCACAAGATAACGGCGGAGAGGAATCATCAGGAAGATTCCCATGGCGCCGCCCAAAAGCGAGAGGGCCACAACCTCCAGGCCTCCCAGCGTGAAAATCTCGTTAATGCCAAGAGTATTATACGCCTCCCAGATCAAAAAGGCGGGGAATGTAAATATCACACCTGCCGCCAGTGATTCCCCTGCCGAGCCGATAGTCTGGACCATATTGTTTTCCAGAACCGAGGCCCGCTTGAAAAGGCCGCGCAAAATAGCCATCGAAATAACCGCCGCCGGCAGTGAGGCCGAGACAGTCATACCGTATCTGAGCCCGATATAAGCGTTGCCGACACCAAATATGATCGATATCAGCGCGCCCAGTATTATTGCACGCAGGGTTATTTCAGATTGCGGCTTATTCGAGGAAACATAGGGTGTGAATTCCTGTTGAGTGGAATTTTTTTCGGCCATGATCCTCCTTCAGGATGGATAAAAATAATTTTCCAGAAAGCTATTTGCGCGCCCGCGATGTGTCAAGTAAAAACTGGTTGGAAAGGACAGGCTCCCTCCTTATAATGCCTGCTGTTAAAACTTGCAGGGAAAGGTATGAACGAGACCAGAATTCTTCAGGGGCCGGAACTGATTCGTCTTGATCAGCTCCTCGAAAAATACAGGCAGGGCCAGAATAGGTTTGGCGATATGATTATCGGTCCGGCCTGGGTGAACCTGATGATCGAGAAGATTACAGGCGGAAAAGACCGCGCCTTGACCATAGTCGATGAGGATGGCATACAGGGTTTCATACTATTTAAAACAGGCTCACACTCAGTCCTGGGCTCAATGATATATGTGGATGATGTCGAGGGGCGCGAGAAACTGCTGTCAAAACTCGTCAGCGATCTGCGGGAAAGGTTTCCCGGAAAGTCGATTGTTTTTCCGGAACCACTGCCGGACATGGAAATCGAAAACCAGAAGAGGCTGTTTGCTAAAGCGGGATTCGAGATTATGGAAAGATATAAGATGGAATATTCGATCCGCTATGAGGTTCACGCCCCGAAACGCCCCGAGGGTTTCACTTTGAAAAAGTACAGCCGGCTTCTGGATCAAAATATTACTGTTCTCGACAAACGGGCTTATGAAAATCATCCCGATGAACGTATAATCGATATACTGACAGATATCGGCATTGAGCCGCCCTCCCTGAGGATCGTGCATTCGAGCACGGCCTTTTTCGAGCGGAACATGAGCTGGTTTGCAATGAGCGGAAATAGACTTGCGGGCGCTATCTACTGCACCCGATCCGGGGCGGATCTGTGGATCTCCAATCTGGTTGTCGATCCGGATTTTCAGGGGCGGGGATTGGGCAAATATCTGTTTTTCCGTACCCTGGAGGGCATGAAAAAGTCGAACTACAGAAGGTGTGTGCTTATGGTTTCCGCCGGAAATGAGGCGGCTTTGAAAATTTATAAGAATTTTAAATTTAAATTGAAACGAAAATGCTTCAATTTTGTATACCATACAGGACAAGGAGTTAAAAATCTTTAGTTTATTATTTTCCCCAACATCAGGAAACAGAGAGAGGCTGTTCGTTGTTGCATAATCGTGAAACAACAACGAATAGGAGCGTTTTTATGGCAAGCAAGGAGAAAATAGAGACTGCTTTGAAAGAATGTTACGACCCCGAGATCCCGTTAAACGTGCTCGATCTCGGTTTAATATATGATATCCGTTCCGACAATGGGAATGTCGAAATCGATATGACCCTTACCGCCCCCGGTTGTCCCATGCACTCATTAATCGCCCGCGACATACAGAGTAAGGTTGAAAAAGTCGAAGGCGTTGAGGATGTGAAGGTCAATGTTGTGTGGGAACCACCCTGGACCCCGGAACGAATCTCGGAGGAAGGGAGAAAAATCCTCGGATTTAACAAGTAGCTAACATAAATGTAATGGGAGTTAAACTTTTTATTTCTTGACAAAAGACAAATCGTAAATTATCTTGGATGTGGTCAGAGCTACATAGATGTAGTACCTTACGTAACTGGGCACGCCATTAACGATTAGCTGATTTCGCAAATAAAATTTATGGAGTTATTTTATGGAAACACTCAAACCCTTAGGAGGGGGTGGTTACCTGATGAAACGTGTTAGCGTAATGGCCGTACTGGCAATCTTTTTGATGGTGCCGATGCTGATGGCTGGCAATACTGTCCGCCTGGGCGAGGCTACCTGGAATGACGATGTAGTCACAGTTCCCCTGATGGTATCCAACGATCAGGATATTATGGCTATGGACATCCCGCTGGAATACAGCGATGGTGTAACATTGACCGACGTTGAGTTCACCAACAGAGTTAGCTACTTTGACGCGAAGCTGGCCAATATCGACGAGGCCAACAACCGTGTCACAATCGGACTGATCAGCATGGTTTATGAGCAGAAGCCTGCTCTTTCTAAAGCTGCCGTCGGTAACGATGCTGTAGTTGCCAACCTGGTATTCCGTGTTGATGATCTTTCTCTGGCCGAATTTGAGGTGACTCCGTATACCTCGGAAGCGCCCAGCCATGAACTCAGCCTCGTTTACAACGAGTATGAGGACAATGTACCGGTCGTGAAGACTATCAATCCTACTTTTGAGAACGGAACTGTCGCTTTTGGCGGCGGCGCGGTTATTCCCGAGCAGTTCAACCTCGCTCAGAATGCCCCGAACCCGTTCAACCCGACAACCGATATCTCATACGCCCTTCCTGAAGCCGGAATGGTAAACGTTGAGGTTTACAACATTCTCGGCCAGCAGGTCAAGACTCTGGTGAATGAGTATCAGGACGCCGGTAATTATACTGTTACCTGGAATGGTGATGATGAGTTTGGCAGCACTGTTGCAAGTGGTGTTTACTTCTATCGCCTGACCTCCGGCCAGTATAAGGAAATCAAGAAGATGGTAATGATGAAATAAATCAATACCTGCCAGAAGGATTTCTTTGAATTTGAGGCGCCGTTTCCCCGGCGCCTTTTTTAATTTTGGAATATTTCGTGATGGCCCACGTTTTAGGGAGTGTTGATACACTATGAATGCATTGATATTCGTCATTGCGAGGAGCGAAGCGACGTGGCAATCTCCGCGGTCATTCTTGAGCCAACGGCGGAGATTCCCGCGATCGTCCTCGCCATCGGCGGGACTCACTCAGAATGACCTTATCGTAGGGCATGATCCCTGTGATCATGCCTATCCTGGCTTTGGCGGGTTCGCAGGGAACCCGCCCTACTATGTAATTCACAATCCCACCCCTCACAGGCCTTCGGCCAGCTCGGGGATGGGGCGCCCAAGAGCGGAGATTCACGCCCAAATAAATTTGGGCGTGCCACCCTCGTATTCAATCATTCCACATCCCCCAATAAAAAAAGCTCTCCGGGTGGGGAGAGCTTTTTGGTACCATTCTTTAGCTTCTTGTATTCTAAAAGAAAGGTTATTTCCTTATTTTTTGCGACGGGCAATTAATCCTGTGCCCAGAAGTCCGAGTCCCAGAAGAGCCATTGTAGTCGGCTCAGGGATCACGTTGCAGGAATCCTCGATAAAGTCATTGCCGCATGCAATCGTCTGACGGAAATCGATGGTCTGAATAGAACCGAAATCAACACCGTAATCCATAAGGTATGACTTTGCGATTCTGAGTTCGGCAACATAAGTATCGCCTGTAACTATCTCGGTCAGGCCCTCATGCAAAGCTCCCTCGGCCTGGCCAATTGCTGTGGCCAATTCTGTATCGATTGAGAAAGCGCCTACGGCCATTTTGATAGACAGGTTATTATGATAGCCGGCCGGAGTCTGCGGAATGTAGTTGAAATAATCGCCTACCGCATAAATTCCGCCGTCATCATAATCGATTCCAAACTGGGTATCCATGCCATCAAAACCAAAGAAGAAGTCGCCGGCTTCATAGTAGAAGTTGTCGTACTCGACACCGAGTCCGTAGGAGCTGGTAACGGCGAAATAGAGATAATCGGCATCCATACCGCATTTTCCGCCTTCAACATCAAACATCTCACCAACGTTGCCGCCCGGTGACGGGGTATGATCCGGCACATTGGGATAATTGATCGGAGCCCAGTCGTTGTTGTGGTCGAAGATCTCCTGATCGAAAACACCACTTGCGTAAGTCCACGTGATCGCGGACGCATTGCCCACCAATGCAAACATCAAGATGAATGAGAAAATCAGGGCTTTTTTCATATCAGTCCTCCATTAGTTGTATTTCTTCTGCCAATATATAAAGCAAGGAGTATGCCGAATAATGGCAAATCCGATCAAAAGTGAATATGTATTATGTTGTGCTTCAGTAGCTTATATGCGTTGCCTGAAACAGGAGCTTTATGATCCCGATATAAGCTGTTGGATGTGTACAGAATTCCGACACTTAAGATTACGCGAAAGGATTAAACATGGATGTAAAATATTGGTAGTCAATGAAATACGTATAATAGGAAAGTTTGTCGGATTTGACAACAAAAAAGCCCCGTTTTACGGGGCTTTTTCAGGCAATTCTGTTCCTATTCTTCTTCCAGAACAGTGTATTTGAAAGCCGGGTATATATTCGTTTTGGCGTCAGGGAGCACGCCCATCAGATGATTCGAGGGCGGAAAGAAGGTTGTGTCGACCACGATATCCTTCAACATCACTCCCTTATCGGAGGTATAGTACAATTTCGCAATCGTGCCCTCGCCGGGATCGATATATTTCAAAGGCGGGGTCATGGAAGTCAGCAGACCCAGATTTATTTTCTGATTGGCAGTATCCGGATTGGGGATCTTTACCGCGCAGAATTCTGCCCGTGAATTGGCAAACGATATTGAATCGTAGTACATCATCTTTTCACCGGCCGTAATTAAAAACGGGAATGACATTGCGGTTATCGGCTTATTGTTGGTCAGAAGGATTTCGATCTCATAATGATTCTTAACATCAGTAGACCGTACCTGTACCTCGCAAATATTTTCCTTGCCCCCCTTGGATTCCTGTGCTATCAGAATAGCGGACGAAACTATAAACAGCAGTGCTGTCAGCAATAAAATCGCCTGTTTGGGTTTCACCGGTTCCTCCTTAATGTATTATAATGTTTCAATACTTCTCTTTGCCAGTTCGCTGGGACGAATCCCGGGATAGGAGTCGATCTGCTTTTCATAATAAACTCTGGCCGAATCGGGCTGCTCCAGTTTGTTCTGGAAGATTGCGCCGATTCTGAAATAAGCGTCTGCGGCAAATCTGTATTGATCGTACTCCTCGGGAAGTTTTTTCAATGCCCTGACGGCATCATCCCATTGATCATATTTGATATAAAGACGGGCCAGGTATTCCTGCGCCGCGGCTCCCACAGGTTTCTCGGGATAGTCATGCTGCATATCAATGAAGAAACCTTCTGCTCTATTATACCATTGTTCCTCTAATTGTTTCTTGCCCTGTTTCTCAAAAAATTCGGGTAGATAGAGAAAAGCCTCGTAGGCCACTGAATGTGAGGGGTATTTCTCGGTAATCGCGATATAGGCGTCCTGCGCCTGATCGTAATTTTTCTGCTCCTCGTAGCTGATTGCCACCATACGCTGTGCCACCGGATGCTGTTCGGCGGCGTATCGCAAATCGAGAAGCTGATTAAAGACATCACGCGCATCCTCGAAATCCCGCTCCAGAAGAAGGACATTGCCGAGCTGCATCAAGGCAGTGGGACCGTAAAGGCTGTCGACTCCGTAATCCAGCACTCTGCGATAATACTTCACAGCGCTGTCGGGCTTGTTTAAATCCTCGAAAAATGTCTGCGCCGCCAGCATCATGGCGCCGCGGCTCATGGTTCCGGTGGTATTATCCACAACCGAACGCAGAAGCTCGATTGCAGTCTGGGGCTGATCGATTGCCCGGTAGGTCTCGGCCAGGAGACGTGTCGCAATCATCCAGGTTACAGTCTCGGGATACTTATCCCTGAGTTCATTGTAGTAATCGATGGCTTTCTGGCTGTAAAGCTGCGCCTTTTCTTCGTTTTCCACGGCATGGAAAAAAGCGGCCAGATCATGAGGAAGTCCGATGATATCCATATCCGGCCTGTTAAGCGTATCTACGGGCGGATAATATGTTTCGATCAGCTTGTTGTATATCTGCTCGACCTTTTCAGCCTTGCGCTCGCTGTCGAAGAAAAGCGCGAGCTGAATCCACGCGTATTGCTGCTGCTCGGGATTGTGATGGAAGATCAGTTCGAAATCCGCAAAGCTCTCCTTGGCCTTAGCGGTATCGCCTACCTGGATGTATAACTGCCCGGCACGCAAAAGGCTCTCGCCGGCCATATTTGAAGCATAGATTTCACTCTGTTCAGGAGACTCTTTTTCCTCCAGGTATGCGAAATTTTCCCGGAAGTACTGCACGACTTCCTCATGCTCATTGATAATAGCCTTAAGATCGGCATCGGTCGCCAGCTCGGGTTTTATGCCGATTTTGTCCTCCGCCTTCTGGGCTTCGGCTTTAAGCTTTTCCAGTTGATAGACTTCTTCTTCGCCGGAATTGCCGCCGCAGGCGTAGACGCCGAAGACAAACACAAATACTGCAATTAGATATAATAGCTTTTTCATAAATTCTCTTTTTTTATCGGTTTATACTGCTTGATTTTCAGCCTAATATTTAATAAAAAACATTCTCTTTTACAACTATTTTTAACGTCGGTCGTTAATTAAGTGATTGATATACATAAATGATACAATATACTAACTATTTGTTCTAATTTCAGATATGTTTAATTATGGAATTCGAGATACATCCTCAGCCGCCCTTTAATTTCGATCTTTCACTCAGATATTACGCCCGTTCCCGATTTGAGGCGGTCGACACCGTCCATAATGGCCGTTATTACCGCTTGTTTGAAGCCGGGGGAAAGACATATCCGGTGGAGGTGCGCTCATCGGGAAGTATCGATAAGCCGAGGCTTATTGCAAGAATTTTAAAGGGCTCGCCGGGCAAAAAAGCTCAAAATGTGATTGTGGATTATATAAAAACCGTTTTTCGTTCAGATTATAAGTTGAACCGCTTCTATGATTTTTGCAAAAACGATAACATCTTAAGCGAGCTTTCGGATAAATATTATGGGCTTACAAATCTTCAGACTGTCGATTTATGCGAGATTCTGGTCTGGGCCATTACCGGTCAGCAGATGAGTCTGGGGTTTGCATATAAGCTCAAGCGAAGACTGGTCAAGAAATATGGCTCGAAACATTATATAGACGGCAGGCCAGTGTATACATTTCCAAAGCCGGAAGCTCTTGCTGAGGCAAAAACCTCAGATCTTTTGAAGATGCAGTACTCGAAAAATAAGGCTGATTATATCAAGGGGCTAGCCTCCTTAGTTGCCGGCCGCAAAATTGAGCTTGAAAAGCTGAGAGAATTTGATGATAATAAGGTTCGCGAGCTTTTATTATCGATCAGGGGGATAGGCAGGTGGAGCTGCGAGTATGCTATGCTTCGCTCGCTTGGACGGGATGATGCCTGCCCGTCGGGGGATGCGGGGCTTAGAAGAGCATTGGCAGAAAACTACGGACTGGATAAAAAAAGCAGTGAAAAAGAAATAGAGAATTTCATGGAGAGATTTAGGCCGTACCGAGGGATGGCAACCTACTATCTATGGTTCGGGCTTCTTGAAAATAAAAGGATAGATTAGTATGAAGAAGATATATTTTACCGAATTCGACACCTCCAAATGGAAGATATTTCTTGCCGCCAATGATAAGGGAGTGGTAAAGATTTCATACGGCGCCAATTCGAAGTTCGATTTCTTCGCATGGCTGGAGGATCATTTCCCGGGCTATATGTTCGAGAAGAATGATTCGAAGACCAAAGGTTATGCTAAAAAAGTCAGGGATTATATAGATGGCAAGATCAAAAAGCTCGATATACCGATTGATCTGCAAGCTAACGGTTTCACCAGGAAAGCCCTGAACGCATTGAAAAAAGTGCCGTACGGTAAGACAGTAACCTACGGCGAGCTGGCGGCTATGGCCGGTAATCCAAGAGCCAGCCGTGCGGCCGGTACTGCCTGCTCCAAAAATCCGTTGCCGCTCGTGATACCCTGTCATCGGGTGGTAGCCGCAGGCGGCCGTCTGGGCAAATACGGAGGGGGAGAGCGGTTGAAAAGAAAGCTCCTCGAAAATGAAGGTGTAGTCGATTTGAAAGACTGATGTTTTTATAATAGAATATGATCATATACTGAATAGAAAGGAATATGCAATGGATCCCAGAATTGAAAAACTCGCTGATGTTATGGTTAATTATTCACTGGAACTGAAAAAAGGCCAGTGGGTGAAGGCTCAGGGGATACACACCTCGATGCCCCTGATTAAGGCCTTTTTCAAAAAGGCGCTTGAGGCGGGTGCGCATCCATACTATCAGGCAATAGTCGATGATATCGAGGAGATATACCTGAAATACGGCTCCGACGAGCAGCTTAAGTTTGTCTCCGAACTTCAGAAACTCGAGGTCGAGAAACTGGATGCTGTTTTTGCCATCATGGGACGTGATAACACCAAGTACCTGAGCAATGTCGACCCGGACCGTCAGGCGATGGCTCAGGGAGCGCGCAAGGATTTATTTGCCCGCTTTATGGAGCGTTCGGCTAAGAGGGAATTGAAATGGGTAGGCACAATGTATCCTACTCTTTCGGCGGCACAGGACGCCGATATGTCGCTTTCGGAGTACGAGGAGTTCGTGTATGAGGCGGGACATCTGAATGATGATGATCCGGTGGCGTTCTGGAAGTCGATGTCGAAAACCCAGGATAAACAGGTCGAGTATCTGCAGGGCTTCAAGGATATTCATGTCAAGTCGAAAGACACCGACCTCAAGCTGAAGGTTGAGGGACGTAAATGGGTCAACTGCGACGGCAAGTTCAATTTCCCGGACGGCGAGGTCTTCACCACGCCAATCGAGGATTCTGTCAACGGGCATATCGTGTATACATACCCGGCATGTTATGGCGGGCGCGAAGTTGCCAATGTGCGCCTTGAGTTCAAGGAAGGCAAGCTGGTGGACTTCTCGGCTGACAAGAATCAGGATTATCTGGAGAAGATGGTTAATATGGATGAGGGCGCGAGAACCCTG
>WJIM01000276.1 GCA_014730285.1 Candidatus Zixiibacteriota bacterium | reverse complement strand
TCTAACTACTGACTGAAAGGATAATGAGAATGGGACTTATGGACAAAATGATGTCTTCCTTTTCAAATCAGGAAAAGCAGCAGCTTATGGAGAATATGATGCCCAAAATCATGGGTCCATTAATGTCGACCATGCTGCGAGAGGTTCCTGCCAAGAAGATGATCTCCGTTTGGCCATTCCCGAGCGTCAGCAACAGATGATGCCGGGCTGTATGAAGCGCATTATGGAGAACATTCCATACGAGGAAAAAGCCAATTACGCTACCCACATACTGGATATTCTGGTGACGAACGGCTCTCAGAATTTAAGTGAAGATCAGAACGCGGATTACAAGAATAGGCTTTTGGCTATTATCAATAACAACATATAATGAGCCTATTGAGACTATCAGATCGCTGCTATACTCATTCAGCAGGAAATACTACTATAACACCTTTGAAATAAAAGTTTAGCTATTACAATCACTACCTCATTAGGTACCATTTCGTAAATCCGCCAATTACGAAAAATGCACAGGGAGATGTGAAATGTGACCAAAGCAAAGAGGGATATCAGCATGAGCTTATCAAGCGATTCTCCCCCTGGCATTTGGCTTAATGCGATGCATCAAAGTTTAGATGCAAAAGAGTAAATTCCTATTCTTGTGGCTGCATTTCAGGGAAAGTCAGGCTGAATCTCTCGCAAAGGTCCGGAACGCTTTCGAACTTCATCCCCAATTTATACTTCTCATTAATCCGGGCAAATGCCTCCATGTCACCCCATGCCTTAGAAACTTCACGAAAATAGTTCTCAAAACCTGCGGGAGAAATTATCTCAATAATTTCGCATGGCTCATCATCCGGATTCCAAAATGTATGCCATTGGTGCCTCGGCTTAAACACCCAGTCACCCTGATTGGCTATGACAACATCATCACCGAGAAGCGCGCCAAGTCTTCCCTTAATCACAAACGAGTACTCGTCCTCATTGTTATGATAATGAAGGGGGGCGGCCAATGCCTTCGGTGCGATTGGGTGATGTACCACCGCAAAACGATTTTCTGAGGGCGCTCCCTCAATTTTCCAGCTAATCCCCAGACCACCGAAATCAAAGGAATCGCCATCTGCCGTTTTAATAATAGTAGGCTTCAAAATATTTCCTAATTTTAAATGTTAAAATGGATACGCTAAATATAAGCCGTGAAACAATCTAAAACAAGATAATTATGACAATAATTATCTTGTTTTGTTAATGTTATGTTAAAAATACAGTTAGCGGTATTTTTATCTGTTGCTGGAAATTGATTCGCTCTGCCTGATTGACAGGGACGGTTCTATGTCAAGAGCAAGAGCTATCCGATTGAATGCCGGGGAACGTTTCGCTTCTTGTTCCAGAAATGCCCGATCCGCCAAGGTCAGAATGGGACCCTCAAGCTCGACATCCACGCTGATTTTGCCGTATATCTCATCGCGCTGGTCAAGGTCTTTGAGACCGACCAATACCAACAGGCTGTGCGGCGTCCGAACGGTTGTTCTGATTCGGTCAATTTCGATATGTTCACTACGGCATGTACCGCAATTGTCCCGGTAATACAATACGCCATTCCCGCCAAAGCCAGCTCCACAGGTTCGATTCGGTCGACCGGCGATTCTACCTCAGCCTGAAGTTCGACCGGCACACCCAGATGAAGAATATGTTCGCGAGTCTGACCGTATTCCTTTCCTGCAATTGAAAACGGTCCGATTTTGGCAGTGCTGTGATATACGACATCTTCGGATTCGGCTTCAGCTCGAAACTCGACATTGGCATAAGACGGATTGGAGCGCACCTCTCCAAGCATCTGATTGTACTTATTGAGATTGAGTCCCCTTTTGATAATTACCGCTGATGTATCCGCCTTATCTGCCGTTGCGGAACCTGTAAGAACCAATAACGCAATTACACCCATTGATAGTAAACAGCCCAGGTTAAGTTGTCTTTTTGAGTTTTCATTTTTCAGTCCTTTGTTGCAAGTTATAGGTTTAGTTTATTGCTTCATACAAATCTTATTGCATAGCTCGTGCCAAACATCAAAAGAGATCTCATCATGCGATGCGGCAATGGATTAAGAGAATCATCATGATCTTTCGTCGTTATGAGGAATTCTGCATCTCACGATAATTCGTGAATTTCCAACGATATTTCGTGGAGTTTAATGAAATTGGTGCCGGATTTCTGACTGTAATCGGACTTCAAATGACAAATCGAATTTGCTGTGGAGGCATATGTAAATCCATGTACTACAATAGAATCGCCGGACGCAATTTCATCAGATAGCCAATCAATTTTGGGGTAAATCTGTCGATAATTATATAGGAGGGCGGCGTAACACGCTCTGGACAATCACAAATCCGATCAAAAATGGGGCCTTTCAACGAAAGGGATTGAAATGCACAATATTCTGATTATCGATGACGAGCCTAATATAATAAAAGGTCTCAAGCGGGCAATTTCGAATCAGATAGAGACCTGCAGATGTGTGGGAATGACCGCACCCGCTGAAGCAATCGAAGAGGTAAGAAACACGAAATATGATCTTGTGATACTCGATTACAGAATGCCGGAGATGGATGGGATAGAGTTTCTGACAATGCTCAAGGCGCAGGATTTAACCCAAAACATCCCGGTTATTATGCTTACGGCCATTGACGATATTCAGACTCGCAGGCTGGCATTACAATTGGGAGCGTATGACTTCGTGAGTAAGCCGGCCGATGCCGATGAACTTGTGATCAGGATACGTAATGCCCTGCGCCTGAGTATTCATCAAGACGAGCTCGAAAAGCAAAACCGCAAGCTGGAGGAACAGCTTATACAGTCCCAGAAAATGGAGATGACCGGTATTCTGGCCAGAGGCGCGGCACATGACCTCAATAATCTTCTGCACAATATCATCGGCCTGAGCGAACTTGAAAGCCTGCAGGACTCGGAGAATCATCCCGCCCACGCGAACACGGATGCCATTCTTTCGTCGGCGGAACATGCTGCCGACCTGGTAAAACAAATCCTCGATATCGGGAAGCCGCCAAAGGATGCGAATAATACCATTGATATCGGAAAAGCCGTTGATTCAAGTATTGACTTTCTCAGAGCGGCGCTTCCCTCTTCAATTAGAATTAAATGGGAAAACCCGAATCTCAAGTCAACGGTTTCGGCCAAGGAGAATCAAATCAGACAGATACTTTACAATCTCTGCCTGAATGCGGCCGATGCGATGGAGGGCAACGGGGAAATACTGATCTCTCTGACCGAAAGGAAAATCGATTTAAAGGATCCGGAAAAATTAAGGGATGCCAGACCGGGCAACTATCTTGTGTTTTCGGTTGCGGATTCAGGCTGTGGTATGGACAAAAACGTACTGGAATCGATTTTTGACGTCTATTATACAACCAAGGAATCGAAAGGTGGAAGCGGAATAGGACTTTCCGTAGTCAGCAGGATTGTAGAAAATCTTGGGGGCTTTATAGATGTGAAAAGTAAGCCTGAAGAGGGATCGGTCTTCAGCATGTACATTCCAATCTTCGATCGAGTTGCAGCCAATCATACTCAGGCTGCGCATACTGTATCGCTGAAGTAAATCTTCTGGAATATCAGGAGGAAATTGTATGAGGGCAGTGAATTGCCTAAAGTATCACGTCTGTCTCAAAAACTGCGATTATATTCCTTAACCGGCCTTATTCACCGTAAGCTGCTGCATCATCTGTTCGGATTCCTCGATCTCCCGGCCGGATTTTTCCAAAACACTGCCAATCTCGGAATAATCAATCTCCAGCTTTTTCCATGATTCGGGATCGAAGTATGACACATAATAGCATCCGCTGTCCCCTATATCCATTGCATGACATATAATATCTGCTACATGTACGGCGGAGACCAGCAGGGAATGCTTGCCTGCCAGGGAAGGGTTGTGATGATAGCGAATGGAGCTGCTTATACTGGGAGGGAAGTACCAGCGCTGTGCGAGGAATCCTCCCGCTTCCTGATGATTGATGCCGAAGTATTCTTCCTCCCTTTCAAGGTCGGTGGCGGCCTTCCTTTCGCGGTAAAAATCCTGAAAACCGTCAGCATTGAGCCGGATAAATACGAGCCGGCCGATGTCGTGAAGAATTCCGCACATAAAGGCCTCATTTCGCAAATCCCTTCCCTTTTTGGCCAGAAGCTGCTTGGCAATTGCACCGACTCCAAAGGAATGCTGCCAGAATTCACCCATTTTTAGGGAATCGCTGCCATTTCTGAACTCATTGAAAAGAGATGTCGCCAGAAGCAACTGATGGATTGCATTCATACCCAGCATCGTAATCGCCTCTTCAACCGAGACGATCCGGCGGGAAAAGCCATAAAATGGAGAATTCACCAGACGCAGGACCCGTGCGGTAAAGGCCTGGTCTTTCTCAACTACCCGAGCGACTTCCTGGCTGGAAGCGTCCTCATCCGAAATCAGGTTGTAAAGATTCTGTACTATACCAGGCGGGGACGGCAGTTCACTTATTTTTGTGACATCCAATTTTTTCTTGCTTATAACTGACATTTTTTCCCTACTCTTCCCCTTCATTTTTAGAGCGATATTCCTTGATGCTCTCCGCCATCTCCTGTATTTCCTCATGATGCATAATCATTGACAGACACTTATCTATATGTTGTTCAAAGTCATTCGGGACTTCATTTTTCACGGCATCTTTATTTTCCATTTCTTATTCCTCTTGTATAAATTATTAAAACCTGGGAATATACATTTAATGTATATTCTTTGGCAATTCTCCTTTCAATCATACAGCATAATTCAGTGCATCTGAAAATATTGCGTACAAGACCCCCATATTCACCTACGCATGAAGCATCTCTCTCTTACTGGAAGGCGCAAATATCGGCACTCCCTTTTCGATATGATCATAACGATTTATATTTTTTATGCGCTTGATCATCCCGGCAGATAGTTTGGCATCCTTTGGCAGCAAAAACATTCCATTATGCGTGAATACGTCACCCGCTACCACCATATCCGGCTGCAAATCCTGTACTTTCAACCGCACGATTTTTGATGGTTCTCTATGCAGATAGCTGTTGCCGTACTCCTTTTCCACGAATTTCTTTACCAGATCCGAGTCATACCTGGTTCCTGAAAAACGAACCAGCTCCGCGGTAGCATCTTTAACCCCACGGCTATTGGGATAGCCCTTGACAAATGCCAGATGATCGAAGGCATCTGCCAGATGAATAATACGCGATCCCAGCGGAATCGTATTTTCACTCAAACTGTCCGGGTAACCGCTGCCGTCGAAATGCTCATGATGATGCCTTATGATTATGCCGATCTCCTCAAAACCGGTTATGGCAAGCACGCAGCTCTGTCCCAGTATGACATGCTTCTTTACGACCTCTAGTTCAGCATTGCTAAGCTCGCCCCGATTACGCATGAGGATTTTATCCGGAATACTGATCTTTCCTATATCATGAAGAAATGCAGAGACTACGATATCCTGATACCGCTTCGAATCCAGATCGATGTCGGCAAGCATCAGCTTGACCAGGTTTGCCACTCGGGTGGAATGACTGCCGACCTCTTCCGAGCGATGCTCGATAATGTTTGAAAGCGCCTTAATAGTCTCCATGAAGCTCTGACGCAGTTCGGCATGGCGTTCCTGAATCTCATAAGTCTGCTCATCCACTTTCTGCTGCAAATTTTCATTAAGGTCTTTTAATTTGGCATTTTGAATCTGTGTCAGTTCCTGCAGTTCACGATTTTCGACAATTATATCATACATATTTAAGGATTCTTTAATGCGGCTCAGAAGCGCATCATCGTCCCAGGGTTTGCTGATATAATATTCTACCGAGCCCCTGTTTATCGCCTCAACAGTCGCATCGATATCGGCATACCCGGTCAGCAGTATCCTTATGCTGTCGGGCCTCAGAGCCTTTGCACGCGCACAGAAATCGACTCCGGTCATTTTGGGCATTCGCTGGTCGGAAATTATCAATGAGACCTCGGTATTTTTCAGAATCTCCAGCGCCTGAGGGCCGTTGTCCACGGTTATGACCTCGGCCTCGAGAGACTTCAGCAGTCGCCTGAGGGCTTTCAAAATGCCGCGCTCATCGTCGACTACCAGGATTGTATGCAATCTTTCCTCAGACATTGACCACCTCTTTTTTGGAGCTCATCTCAGCATATTTGATGTATTGTTTTTTGATTTCCTCAAAATCGCCCTGGTGGCCGAAAAGTCCAATCACGCCCACTCCATTCGGCAGTGGCAGTGCCATCATCCAGCCGGCGCCTTCTCTAATCTCAAGGAATTCCGGCTTAAGGCTCTCCAGGCTGCTGCGCAGCAGTTTATGATATCTGTCACTGAGCAGCGTATCAGCCGGCATTCCCAGAGCCAGACCGGAGACTTCCATATATTTACTCAGCACATTATTGTAATAGACGATTATGTCTTCGGAATCCACTCCAATAACTCCCACCGGCAGGAGACTGAGGATATTCCGGGCTATTTTCAGCGCCCTGTTTTTCATTTCAATCGCCCGGGTTCTGCTTTCCACCTTCTGCTCGAGCGAATTGGCGAGTTCCTCCAGTTCTTCGTTGCGCTGCTGCAATTCCTTGTTCAGGGACAGATTCTCTTTCTGTAGATTATGCTGCTCGAAGGAACGCATAATCGTGGTTGTAAGCTCCTGATCATTCCAGGGTTTGGAGATGAACTTGTAAATCTCACCTTCGTTAACGGCATTAACAATTGCGGCAACATCGGCATATCCACTCAAAATTATTCGGATCGTGTCCGGATACATTTTCTTGATTTTGCTTAAAAACTCGACACCGTTCATACCGGGCATACGGTAATCCGAAATCACCAGTTGAACTTTCTTGTCCTCCAGAATTTCGAGAGCCTCTTCACCGGACGGCGCGGTATAGATTTTATACTCCATGCCGACGAACAGTCTTTTCAGAGATTTCAGTATATTTTCTTCGTCATCCACGATCAGCATTGCATTTCTACTCATGATCCATTCCCTTTAGCGGCAAAGCTACAATAAATTCAGAGCCTATATCGAGCTGGCTGTTAACGTCTATCTGCCCATGATGCTTTTTGATTATATCGTAGACGAGACTGAGTCCCAGACCCGTGCCTTTGCCCACATCCTTGGTTGTATAGAAGGGTTCGAATATCTTTTTCTGCTTTTCCTCGGATATGCCTGAGCCGTTATCTTTAATGGAAACATATACATTTTTATCATCTGCCCAGGTTTTGATCTTAATCAGCCCTTCTTTATGTTTGATCGCCTGCCCTGCGTTCATTAAGAGATTCATAAACACCTGGTTAATCTGGTTTGGCATACAGTAAAGATCGGGAATATCCCCGTAGTCCGTTTCCACCTTACAATGATATTTGAGCTCATTCCAGACGATATTCAATGTGCTTTTAACACCCTCATTGATATCGGCATGCTCCTTTTCCGCTTTATCCACCCTTGAGAAGCTTTTCAAGTCGGTCACGATATGTTTGACCCGGGAGGCACCTTCAATCGATTCATTGATAGCATCCTCGAAATCCTCTAAAATATCCGTAACTTCCTCATGCTCTTCATCCTCGACATTCGAGTGCTTCTTGCAGAAACTATTCATCATCCGAATATACCTTAGCATTGTATTCAAATTCGAGGAAATGTACCCCATGGGATTATTGATTTCGTGCGCCACTCCTGCGGCAAGCGTCCCGATAGCGGCCAGCTTATCCGACTGCATCAACTGATCACGGGCTTTGCGCTGTTCGGTAATATCCTGCATCATACCAACCAGCCCGACTACTTTGTCCTTGTTGTCCCTTATGGGAGCCTTGGAAAGGGAATTCCAGCGCGGTTCACCTTTTTCATTAGTATACTGTTCTTCCAGCCCGATGAATTTTTTTTCTTCCTGCAATACCGTAAGGTCTTTATCGTTAAACAAACTGATATTGTTATCAGAGAACAATTCCTCATCAGTTTTACCGATAACATCGTCTCGTTCACAGTTCACATAATTGCAGAATGCGTGGTTGACCACGATGTATTTCAGTCCGGCATCCTTGGCATAAAGCAGCGCCGGCACGGTATCGATCATGGCGGTGTACTGCTTGATCGTCCCGGATAGTGTCTTTTCAGCTTTCCTGCG
>WJIM01000275.1 GCA_014730285.1 Candidatus Zixiibacteriota bacterium | reverse complement strand
TTTTAATCCTCCTGCAATCAGTTATGCCAGTTATATTATCGAAAACTTATAACCCAAACAGAACTATTAATTCCAATTTATACCAAAATAATATGGCTGTATAAGATATCTATTAATCCTCGCTTGTCAAGATGCGGATTTGCGGATTTGAATGTGATATAATCAGTTTTTCGGTGGCAGAATAGAATGTAGATCAGAAAGTGTACTTATGCCAGCAGCCATAAAATCGGGCATAAGCTGTAATCTATTGGCAAATTGCAGTATCTTCGGCATTTCAACCTGCGCATTTTCAAAAATATCCGGGCTACCATATAAATCGATCTTTTTATGAAAATCGATCGCAGAATCTCGCCAGATCATCAAATAATCGCATACCTCAAACAGAAAATCCGAATCATGAGATATCAAAAAAACCGTTTTTCCATCGTGGGCTGATTTTTCTACTATCGCCTTTATTCTCTTTCGTCCCATAAGATCAAGCTCCTCTGTGGGCTCATCCATAATAATAATGTTTTTGTTGGAAGCTATACCTCCCGCAATTGCCGCCAGCCGCGCTTCGCCGCCCGAGAGTGTATGGGGTGAACGGTCCTTGAATCTGTCAATGTCCAGTCCGACCAGATTGAATGCATTTTTTACAGCTTCACTCAGACTCCCGCCCGAATATCCAAAATTCTTCGGACCGTAAGCGATATCCTCAAAGACGGTTTCAGCAAACATCCCGCGCTCCGGATTCTGAAAAATATAGGAGACATCTCTTATCAAATCACTCTGGTTTGCATTTACCCCATTCAATTCAATTCTGCCGTTTTCCGGTTCAATCAATCCCCCGAGGAGCAATGCCAGTGTTGTCTTCCCGCAGCCTGTAGGACCCAGAAGCCCATGGACTTTTCCTGCAAATAGTTTCAGATTCAGATCACTGATTATTCTATTCCGGCCTTTCCAGCCAAAGCTGATATAATTGCATTCCAAAACAATTTTCGATTCTTCATTCGATTTCTTTTCTAAATCAAGAGACCTGATTTTATCTTTTATCACTTGCCTGTCTATGGAATTATCTTTTTCGAACTCAAGCCGGATTGGAAACTCGATGCCGTACTTTTCAAGATCTTTGCCCTCATTGAGCGCCTCTGCAACTGAGCTTGCTTTGCGTATATGTCCGCCATTCATAACGACCAGCCTGTCAAAATCAAGAACCTCTTCCAGATTTTGAGTGATATAGATCAAGGTCATAAAATCATCTTGCAGAATCTTATTTAGCTCTTCTTTGAACAGCATTCTTCCGACCATATCGAGATGCGCCATCGGCTCATCGAGAATTAGAATATCCGGTTCGAGTATCATCACCGATGCAAGACCCAGCCTTCGCTTTTCACCGCCGGACAATTTATGCGGATGGCTCTTCAAAACTGCTTCAAGGCTGTATCTATCCATGTACTCCTGTATCATGGCGTGGATTTCATCACTGGAATAGCCATAATTTTCCGGGCCAAGGGCCAGCTCTCTTTCGACATTTACTGAGACAATTTGATGATCCGGGTTCTGAAATAGAAGCCCCACCTTTCTTCCAAGATTCTTCCTGAACTCAGGATTGGATGTATTCTGATATTCTATTTCGACCGTACCCGAGCTCGGTGTCAGTACTCCTGCTAAGAGCCTGGCAAGCGTGGTCTTGCCTGTGCCGTTAGCCCCCATTAAGGCAACTTTTTCGCCTCTCTTGATTACCAGATTAACGTTGCTGAGAATTTCAACTGGATCGCCGTCTTCCGATTCGACCTTGTATGAAACATCTTTAAGAGAAATCATATTGTTAATTTAGCAACATATCGCAAAATCCAAAACAAAAAAAGGCGCTCAATCGAGCGCCTTATAAATAACGGTATTCTTTGTCTATTCAAGTGAGGCCACATCCCCTCGCTTGGCCGCAAGAACCTCATCCAGACGTTTCACCGGCGTATTATGCGGAGATTCCTTCACGAATTCCGGCTTCTCATCGATTTCCTTATCGATTTGAATTAGAATATCCGCGAAATTATCCAGAGCTTCCACATTTTCGGTCTCGGTAGGCTCGATCATAAGAGCTTCCGAAACTATAAGCGGAAAGTATATAGTCGGCGCATGAATCCCGAAATCGAGAATACGCTTGGCTATCTCAAGTGTCTTCACGCCTTTCTTTTTCTGCTTCGTGCCGGCCAAAACGAACTCATGCATGCAATGCCTGTCAAACGGCAGATGATATACATCTTTCAGCTTTTCCTTGAGATAGTTGGCGTTTATAATCGCCGCTTCGGCTACCTCACGTAAACCGTCTGAACCGTTGCTCAGGATATATGCATAGGCCCTGACCATATTCGCAAAATTGCCGTAGAAGCTGTGAATTTGTCCTATCGAATCGGGACGGTTGTAGCTCAGATAGTATTCATCCTTCTCGCCCTTTGCGATAATCGGTTTGGGCAAAAACGGCTCGAGCCGCTCACTCACTCCCACAGCCCCCGCGCCGGGACCGCCGCCGCCGTGAGGAGTCGAGAATGTCTTGTGCAAGTTGAAATGTACGCAGTCGAAACCCATATCTCCGGGACGGGTAATGCCTAGCATCGCATTGAGATTGGCGCCATCCATATACATCAGGGTATCATGCTCGCGGCAGATTTTGTAAATTCGTTCAATATCCGATTCGAATAATCCCAATGTATTCGGATTGGTCAGCATAATAGCCGCGGTCTTATCATCTATAATTTTTTCCAGCTCATCGGCCGCAACTATACCATCCTTACTGGAATTGATCTGTACCGGTTTGTATCCGGCGAATGTAACCGAGGCCGGATTGGTACCGTGCGCAGAATCGGGTATAATCACCGTCTCTTTTTCGTTGCCCTTTTTGAGATGATACTTGCGAGTCATCAAAAGGCCGCAGAATTCGCCCTGCGCACCGGCCGCAGGCTGAAGCGAAACCGCGTGCAGACCCGCGATCTCTTTCAGCATCTCCGCCAGATCATACATCAGATGAAGCGCCCCCTGAACTGTGCTGGTCATCTGGAATGGATGAATTCCCGCAAATCCGGGAAAACGCGCTACCATCTCATTGACCTTGGGATTGTATTTCATCGTGCACGACCCAAGCGGATAAAAACCCCTGTCGATATGATGATTCTTGGCCGAAAGCCTTGTGAAATGACGGATCACCTCGTTCTCGGTCATTTCCGGAAGACCGGCCGGCTTCTCGCGCAGATTCTCCTTGCCGAGCATCTTGCCGATGTCGCCGCCGATTTCATCCTCGGTCTTTATATAACTACTTTTTCTGCCCCTCTTAGAGAGCTCAAAAATCGTCGGTTCAGTCATGATGTCTTACTACTCTTTTTCCTCTTCAATCGATTCAATCTGGCGTTGCACAAATTCGCTGTTCGGCGAATCCGGGTAATCATCCAGATATTCTTTATATAATTTCAA
>WJIM01000274.1 GCA_014730285.1 Candidatus Zixiibacteriota bacterium | reverse complement strand
GTCAGTGACGGCCCTATCAGCGCTGAACGCAGATGCGAGAAACCGTTTCCATCCCCCCAGGTCTTGTCGTGCTCGTAGGAACGGTTTGAGGGTATAATCTTCTCCATAAACTCCGGAAGGTCTTTCTGGAGTCCGGGCTCATACTCGATTGTGGTGATTCCGCCGGTCGAACCGGGACAGAAGATATTCACCAGGCCATTGGTAATTCCGCTTTGCTGAATCGATTCCTCCACCCTGGAGGTAATATCAAGTATATCGCACATGCCTTCTGTTTCGAGCTTAATTCCAAAATTTTGAACCATCTTAACACCTCTCCCCTGCTTGATACGGTTTTTTGTTTATCGAGTATGGCAAGATATTAATATCTGAGTAAATATAAAAGGGGAAATTGTGTATCCCACCTGACCGGACGGGCCGGGCTGGCCGGATATGTAATTTCAATCATATATTCGCCACATAGCAGATGAATGAATTGGACTTACCTGTTGGGCGGGGTACAGCGTAATCAATTATGTTTATATAGACGGGACGCGGCCGGGAGACTGCTCGCCCGGGTCATGGACTGGCCAGGGAGGCAATTGCTGTCCATTCATACAGTAAAGATATCACAAAAAAAGAGCCGCCCGAAGGACGGCTCTTTCAACTCTGCCTGTATGCGTAACGACCGTGTTAGTCTGTAATATCGATTTTGATCTTCTTGGTCATAACAATCCCGCCATAGCCCGGATCCTCATCGGAAACAGTAATATAATCATTTCCGATAGCCCCCGGCGCGGTGTAAATAAATCCAACCTCTCCATAGGCATTGGTTGTGGCGCTGGTGGGACTCAAGGTACCAAGATTTGCTGAAGCTTCAATCAAATGTCCGCCCAGCGGATTACCGGCGCGATCCATAATGATCACATCAACCGGCTCGCTTGAACCGGGGGCCGCTGTTGAGCTTACCTTGACCTCGGAACGCTCGGTATTGGCCGGTCCGGTATGCAGGGTAATGGAAATGCCTTCCGAGGGACCCATAACGCCGCCAGCCTGGGCATAACCCTCGAGATACCTGCCGATACCGTTATCGGGCACCGAATAGACATAGTCGCGGGTCAAAGTCGTTGATTTATAACGAATCCTCTCCAATGAGCTGTAGCAGCCATCGGAAAGGTTGCCGTTCAGAGTAGTTCCGTCGTTAAACAAAATTTCTACCGGAGTTCCGTCAGTCATATAGTTGTCATTAACGTCCCTGGCATCCACCCATATATCTGTATAATCCTCACCATCTGCATTAAGCTCAAGAGCATAGCCGTAAGCGGTAATCGTATAAGCCGGACCTGAGACTATCAGAATTGTGGAGTCTACCACAGTTCCCCCGGCTGTCTCGGCGCGGATAATGGCCAGGCCGTCTCCACGCGGATCGCCTGAGCTATATACTGCTTCACCAAGGCCGGATTCTGTTATCGAAGCCGCCGTAACCATACCCTCATCGGTCCAGAAAAAGACCTCGGTGGAATCCATGACCGGGTTGCCGTAAATATCATTAACCATCGCAACCACATTGGCCTGCTCGTTGACCACATCCCAGCCTCTGATATTGCAGGGATTGACACCTACCGACATTTCAAAAGCCGGGCCGGCATTAATATTAATCAGGGTAGCGTTGGAGAGAATATCCCCGCTCTCGGCCTGAATCATGACCGTACCGGATTTGATACCCGAGAAGACAGTAACCGCAGCCTCACCAATGACATTCGTATATGCTGTGAGTGTATCCGGAGAAGTCTGAGTGGAATCATATTCCGAAATCGTAAAGCGTTCGCCGCCTCCCGGACCGTATACGAAGAAGAAATCGACCGGAAGTTCGCTCTGAACTTTGTTTCCGTAGGCATCAAAGCAAACCGCGGTCAGGTTGGCGAATTCGATTCCGCCGGTGGCCTTGACCTGAATTTCGGAGCGGTCGGTGGTCAATGCAATCGAGGCAATTTCATTGCCGGGTCTGAGCACCATGGGAAATTCACCGGAATTCGCTTCGGCATTATCAAAAAGCGTGGCGCGAATATAAATAAGGCCCGAAATAGTGCCTGCGGTATAATCAAATTGAATCTGGCCGCCGGAGGTTGTAACCGTGGCCGGTACTGAACCTACTCGATCCCAGATCTCATTGCCATTTATATCGACAAGCACCTGATCCACATTTTCGGTAAAATATCCATTACCGTCAACATCATTGAAGCGCTCGCCGGCTTCCAGCCTGACTTCTATTCCATCCGGCACCGGATTTCCATCCGGGTCGAGAATCTCGGCGGTTACAGTGCTGACATCATCCCCATCTGCCAGGGTAAAATCGGGCACAGCTGCGAAATTGAATCTCCATTCTCCTGTCTGAAGATCTTCACCAGCCACAACTTCTGTTGTCAGATTGGCTGAAACCTGCGATGATGTTATCACGGCCCAGATTTCAACAGAACCTGTATCCAGCGGATAAAATGTCGCTTCAAAACTGCCGTCTGTACCGGAAGTAACCGCGGCAGGAATAAAATACCCCGCAGTTTCCGGCAAAACACTCAGGACTACCTGTCGGCCCTGAATACCGGTGTTGGCGCTGTCGACAACCAGGCCGGAGACTGTGCTCTCAGAGCCAAAGGATATTTCCGATGGCGATGATGAGAACGACACGATTCTCTCAATTGCTGCCGGATCGCCGCCGTCATCTCCGTCACCGGATGAGGCGATATCGTCACCGCAGCCGGCAAAGAATGCGAAAGCGATCAGCACGGCTGCCATAAATGTAAATTTAATAATCTTTTCTATCATTTTCACTCCCTCTATACTCTAAGCAATCGGCTAATAGTTTTCACATTTATTAATCGGTGGCAGCCAGATCATTGCCAACGATGGTGGGTGTGACGAAGATTACCAGGTCACGGTTCTCCACCTGCTTCTTCTTATATCCGAACAGATATCCGAGTACGGGTATGTCTTTTAAGACCGGCACTCCAATATGGCTTTCGATAATATCCTGTGTCGTTAGTCCGCCGATCACGACAGTCTGGCCGTTCTCGACCACGACATTAGTCTCGGCGTTATTGGAATTGATGATTATTCCGTTGGGATCGAAAGCATAGGTGGAGCGCTCCGGCAGAAGATGCATCAGGATTCTGTTTTCGGAGGTTACATGCGGAGTCACACGAAGAATCGTACCGACTTCCTCGAAAGTGATAACCACATTGCCCGAAGGATCAAAAGTTTTAATCGGAATCTTCTGGCCGCTCTGAATCTTGGCCTCTTTATTATCGACTGTGGTAATCTCGGGATGTGCCACGATCTTGCCGTTGCCGTCCGAGGTCAAAGCCTGCAGCGTGGCGGTAAGATCCCATCCCGGCTGAAGAGTCTGGAATGTAAACGATCCAACCGGATCCGAGACCTCGTCGGCATCCACCTGCGTGCTGTGGTCATAATCGGCCTCGTAACCGCTGCTCTTTCTAACGCTTTTGTTGCCGTTTATAATCCAGTTAATACCGACCTCTTCCAGTGACTGACTGGAGACCTCGACAATCTGAGCGGAGATTTTTATCTGCGCGGTTTCCTTATCCAGTTCATCAACGAATTCTCTGATAAGCTGAATATTTTCGGGTATCTCGCTGATAATCAGTGAGTTCGATCTTTTATCGACCTCTACCTTACCGCGGTCGGTTAGAATCGTCTGGATCGGATCGACCAGATCAAACGCGCTGGCATTATCAACCTCGATAATCTCGGTTTCCAGCGGTACGATTTGGGCCTGTTCCGACCTGTGCCGTTCAACCATAGAGGTCTCTTCCAAATATTCCCTGGTAGGCACAACGCGTATATATCCCTTCTCCTGTACCGCCGTTAAGCCGTAGGTTTTCATCAGGATATCAAGCGCCAGTTGCCAGGATACGCTTTTCAGAGAAAGATTAACGTTGCCTTCCACCGAGGGAGAGGTCACGATATTGACATCACCATATTCGGCCAGGAAGTTCAGTACCGATCTGATATCGGCATTCTGGAAATTCAAATCTTTGATCGGTTTGTTTGGATCGCCGCCCGCCTGTGCAAAAACCGAAACCTGCAATATCAAAAGGGTAAGGGCAATCCAGGTGATTATTCTTGTTCCCGGAACTCTTTTCATAGCTACCTACCTCTTAGTCTTCTAATTCCATGGTCAAAGCCACCGTGCGGCTCCAGCCAAATTCACTTATCTGAAACAGTATCTTATCTCTGTATATTTCAATCACATAGCCGTTCTTGACATCATCGCCGTTTTCGAGGATATAACCGTATCCCTCCATGTCCTCCAGAAGCGCCATATTTTCATAATTGCCCTGCAGCACACCAACCAAACGCAGTGTTTCCACATCGGGCATCTCGCCGCTCTGATAGCCTGAGAGCGATTTGCTTACCAGGGGCAGGAACGGATCCCTGCGGCCGTACGATCTGTATTTTACCACTTCCCGTTTGGGGAATGATGCTGCCAGCGAACCCTTGACCTTGGTCGGCCGAGTGGGATTTTTGCGCAGCTCTTTCTCCGATTTCCACTTCTTGGACTTGCTTTCCTCGGCATCATCCTCGCTGCTACCCGGCTTCTTCGGCTGAGGGGCCTGATCCGGCTCATTATCTTCAATTACCTTGACAGGATCGGAAGGAGTAATAGCCTGGCTGTCGGAAAGCGCTTTCTTCGAATCGGCGTTTTCGCTAACCGGTGTTACTTTCTTCGAGGATTCGTCGTTCTTTTTGACTTCGGATTTTACGCTCTCCGATTTCTTGTCACCGGTCGATGCCAGGGCCTTCTTCTCGGGAGCCGGCTTGACCGGAGGTTCAGCTTCTTTCTCTGCCTTCTCTTTATGCTCGCCGCCGTTTTCGAATATCTCGGCCATTTTGGCCTTAAGCTCCTGTCGTTCAGCGGCCGAGAATCCCGTTTCCGGTGCGGATTTTACTGTTTTCTGCTTAGTATCAGCTTTCCCATCAGAGGGTTTTGAAGCCTCGGGCTCTTTATTAGTATTAGACGGAGGATTGAACTTGCCTTCATCTTCGGCTTTCCTTTCGGCTTCGGGATGAGCAGGCATTTTAGCCGGCTTATCCACAGTCACGGTCTCGGTTTCGGTCAGCGCCAGCTTGATCTTCTCGTTCTCATCGATCGGCGCCGCACACCAGAATTGAAACTCGCCCTCTTCGGGAGCGGCAAAGACAATCGTAACCCTTCCCTCGCCCTGCTTTAATGTGTATGTTACCGGACGGCTGACATCGGCAACAATTCGCACAACCTTATCAGGCTTAATCTTATACTGGCTGGTTCTGATAGCTGTGATAACATCCGTGGGAAGCTCACGGAAATTAAACTGCGGCAGCTTGTGCAGGGCCTGCTTCAAGTCCAGCACAACCCGGTACGGCTTTCCGGCCTTGGCCTCTTCGATGAAATGCGAAAAAGTAAAGGGGCCGTCGGCGTAAATCGTCAGTTCGACAAAATCTCCCTGTTTCTTCAGGCTGACATTCTCGATATGGGGTGCGGCCAAAGCCGTCTGCGCCGAACCCAATATCAATAAAGCCGATAGTATAATTAAAAGATATGCTTTATTTTTCATCATTACCCTACCTATTGTTGAATCCCTGCCAGCTTCTGGTCTTTTTTAACATAATATGTCGAGAGTGTGAATGTGGCTTCCAAAGATATCCGGTCAAAATTCGTCTCCTGATCCGCTCTTATGGACTGTGCGTCGAGCCCGCGGATCGAGATCTGGGAGACATTCGTAATGAACGGGAAGTTAGCCACGCTTGCCAGAAATTCTCCGAACTCATGAAAGGTCCCGCTGAACTTGATTTCATAATCACTGATCTTATAGAAATCCTTGCTGCGTTCAGATTTTGGTGAGAGCTCGACAACCTTTGACTGTGTGCGCGCCGAGGCTGTGTGGAGCTGCATCAGGAATTTGGCAACCTGTTTCTCATTCGGAAGAAGCATCTGAACTTTATCGTAACGCTCCAGGAGTTGTTCGTACTCATCCTGGAGGCCTTTCAACGATTTCGCCTTCAGTTCAACCTGCTTCAATTCGGTTAAAATCTTTTCGTACCTGGCCTGCTTCTGATCGAGCTCACTCTCGTATTTTGAGTAAAATCTCGAGTGCCAGAAGATCACCAGGACCACCACAACAAGAACACCGATGGCGATTTTATGTAGTCTGGGATCTTTTATATCCATTGTACCTCCGCAACATTATTGATCGGCCAACGGGCTTGATACGTTTACTTCCGGCTGATATTCCTCCTTCAGCCAGGCATCGTAATCTACCACGCAGTTAATCCTGAAATTATAAGCGGCCAGTTCCTGAAATGCTTCCTGACGCGCGAATGCCAATTCTATATCATCGAAATAATCGGATTTCATTATGCCAACCAGAAATGAGGCGATGCTGTTGAGAGTATAGGCATAGCCCTCGATAACTGTCGGTCTTTTGGAGGGCAGCTTCACCTCGGTGGTATCCGCCTCCTGCTGACCGAGGTTCTTCGGATTCATTTTTTTCCGATTGTTCGCAGCCTCTTTCTTGGGACTCTGCTCGGAAACATTGGTCAGCCATAAGAGCTCCGGAATACGGGTGGAGAGATCCTCCATAATTGCCACCCACATACCGCGGTTGACATCGAGCTTCTCGATCGCGGAGAGGCGGGTCAGAAGATTCTGCTTAAGATCGGTCAAACCGTCAATAAGCTTGATATCCTTGTTCAGCGCCATGCGCTGTCTTTGAACCGAAACGATTTTCTGATCCAGTTCCTTAATAGTATGCTTCTTGTAGAATGTCAGTCCGGCAAGAAGCAGAAACACCAGGCAGACAGCAGCTCCGGCATAGATCCATTTTTTGTCGAAATGGAGCGGTGTGGCCCGCCTTCGATATTCTTTTGGAAGTAGATTTATCTCTATCATAGCCCTATCTCACCTTTCTGGCCGCCAGCCCGATAGCCACCGATAAAAGGGGAGCGATCTTTTCTGGCTGAATGGAACTAAACATATCGGGATCGTATTCTATGTTCCTTAACGGATTTGCTATTTCTATCGGTATATTCAGTTTGGACTGCACGAATTCCGGCAGGTAGGGGATCAGCGCTCCGCCGCCCGAGAGAATTATCCAGTCGATATTGGGCACGTTGGCCAGAGACTTGAAGTATGAAAAAGCCACCTCGAGTCCGGTTATCATCTCCTCGATCGAGGTCACGATCGTAGCCTTGAGCATATCCTGATCGATGGAGGCTTCCATCTCTCCCCGAATAGCCTTGTGAGTCAGTTCCTGATTCAAGCGGAATTCCTTCTGTATCGCATCGAAAATCATCCTTCCGCCCGAGGAGATATCGCGTGTCGAGTGATACTTGCCATCCTTAAGAAAGGTAACATTGGTGATATCGTATCCGATGTTGACCAGCGCGGTCACACGTTCCGGATCTAACTCGTAGTTGATGTCGTAGGAATTCAGAATAGCAAAAGCATCGGTGTCGACGATTACCGGCTTAAGACCCGCATCCTGGATTATGTCGAGGTAGGTCTTTAAAAATTCGTTTCTGGCCGCAACCAGAAGAACATCCATTTTATTGGTCTCTTCGTTAATGTCGATGATATGATAATCCAGGGTCACATCCTCGACATCGAAAGGCGACCTTTGTTCGGCCTCGAACAGGATAGCCTGTTCGGCCTCCGCTCCGGTCTTTTTCTCGATAGTGATTCTGTCAGTGATGACACCGTGGCCCGATATGGAAATAACCACATCCCTGGTCTTGGGATCGGTCTGTTCGATCAGGCTCTGGAGATTGAAGATAATCGAATCGCGGTCCTTGATATCTTCTGATACGATTGCCTCTACCGGAAGATCGCGGCTGCCCATTGCCCTTACGGCGAAGTTGCCGCCCTTATTTTCCAGTTTGACCATCTTTATCGACGAGGCACCGATATCCAGACCGCAGACTACATTATTTTTGGATCCGAGCAGCATACGCCTTGTCCCGTTTAAACGATTTAAAAATATCTTTCAGTTTTGAACACCTGAGGGAAACTCCCCATAGGGGGCAACCCATACTCTAAACTAACTCTCTCTCAGGCTACAGTTTTATTATCGTCTCGCATTTTAAAATATTGAGGAGAATTAATTTTTTTTTAGTGCCCTTTTTCATAAAAAAACACCCCCCGTTTCCGGGAGGTGATTACCTGATAAAACAAAGGAGGAAAGTCGGCTCAATAGGTCAGGGAATCGACTTTTATCCTGCCAGTAGCCGCCAGAACTGAAATTTGCACGGAAGCCACGGATTCCGGATCCCAAGTGGCTGTGCCATTTATATTTCCGGTCATGGACGCACGTCCGTCCGGGAAGAAAAATATCAAGTCATTATTGAAGGTCGTTGTAAAACTTTCGATTCCGCGGCCCAGCGTATCAACCATAATAATGCTGTCAGAACCGTCATAAGTGAAACTCGAGGGATTGTTGATATCCTCAAATACAGCAAACTCCTTGCTGTTCGGATCGAAACTGACGCCGTACTGAATCCTTTTTGCTATAGCCTGAGAACGGGCCAGACGCAATCCTGACATTATCGTGTTGGAATCCGATTTGAACCGGATTTTCTTGATAGCCGTATCCATCGTGGGTATGCCGATCGCGGCCATGATACCTATTATCACAACCACCGACATAAGTTCGAGAAGCGTGAAACCGTTTTTTCTACCGAGTTTTTTCTTCATAATAATATCCATCTTTTTTTGTTTTCCAGCAGGATAATTTCGCAAAGGCTATGCCTTTTTGATTTTTATTTTTTGGACACTAATTAAGACTTTGAGAAACAATGAATTAGAATGTGATGTTATTTGAATTGAAGACAATTTGCCGGAATTTCTAATCCGATATAAGAAGCAGACCGCCAATAGGGTATTGGATTTATCCCATACCCTTTTGTGTTGACAAAAAATATGATTAGGATATAATTAGCATGTACTCGTCGATGCTTAACACGGAGGAGCCCAGAAGATGAAAAGACTAATTATAATAAGCATTATCACACTATTCTCATTTGCAATCGCAGGCAGTTCCTCAGCCGCGGAATATATTATCCCCGATAAATTCGTGAAGGAAAAGCCGAACAAGATAATCTCCGAGAGGACATACAGCTATCTCTCCGAAAAGGCAGATGCCCAAAATGTTAAGGTCTGGGTCTATTTCACCGATAAAAGCGTTTTCAAAGATTCGGAATTCATTGAAAAAGCTGAACTTGTATACAATTCTATGACTCCGGAAGCCCGAGAGCGCCGTGCCAGAAACGATGCATCCCCAATCAGATTCGAGGATTTACCGGTTAATCAGCAGTATGTGGATGAAATCGAGAGTTACGGCTTAAAGCTCAGGCGCGTGATTAAATGGCTGAATGCGGCCAGCTTCGAGACTGATCTCGAGAAACTCGAGGAGATAAAAGATCTCCCCTTTGTTTTGAAAATCAAACCGGTGGCAGCATTCACCCGTCCTTCTCCCCCGGAATCAAAGGAACTCGATGAGCTGAATGAAGTTCCGGATCAAAAGCGGGACACACATGAGCTCTCCTACGGCGGCACATATAGCCAACTCGACCAGATTAATGTTGTAGCAGCCCATGATTCCGGATTCAGCGGAGAGGGCATAATCGTAGCCATGTTCGACACCGGTTACAGAAAAGACCATCTGGCGTTTGGCAATATTATCTCCGACGGCCGTTTACTTGCCGAATACGACTTTATAAATAATGACTATGAAACCGCTAATGAGGAAGGCGATGTCTCCAATCAATGGGATCATGGTACCAAGACCTGGTCAACGCTTGGCGGTGGATGGGATGGCGAAATTTACGGCCCGGCTTACGGTGCATCTTTTGTCCTGGCAAAGACAGAGGATATGACCTCGGAGACTCCGGTTGAAGAAGATAACTGGGCGGCTGCCGTGCAGTGGGCGGACTCCATCGGCGTCAATATTATCTCATCCTCTTTAGGCTATTCAGATTGGTATACCTATGAGGATCTTGACGGCAACACCTGTGTAATTACTAATGCCGCAGATTATGCCGCCTCCGTGGGAATCCTGGTTTGCAATTCTGCCGGAAACGGCGGACCTTCTGCAGGAACAATAACAGCTCCGGCAGACGGCGACAGTGTCATAGCTGTCGGCTCGGTCGAAAGCAGCGGTTATTTAAGCTACTTTTCCTCCAAAGGCCCGACTTACGATGACAGAATTAAGCCCGAGGTCTGCGCACGCGGCTCCTCAACCGTATGCGCCAGCCCGTACACGAATACATACATTACCAGCGCCAGCGGCACCTCGCTGGCCTGCCCGTTGGTTGCCGGAGCCGCGGCTCTGGTAATGGAGGCCAGGCCGGATTTTAATGTTATGGAAGTACGCGAGGCTTTGATGCTGACTGCCTCCAAAGCTATTAGTCCGGATAACGCTTACGGTTGGGGAATAATCGATGTCATGGCTGCCATGAATTATATGTATGTACCGGATTACCTCCAGGGTGATGCGAACTACGATGGCAATTTCAATATCTCGGATGCGGTCTACATAATTAACCATGTCTTTATGGACGGCGATCCTCCTCAGCCTGTCATGGAGGCGGGGGATGCCAATGATGACGGCGAGGTTAATGTCTCTGATGCGGTATTCCTGATCAACTTCATATTCATTCCGGGTGCACCGGCTCCACCGGGATATGATGCGGGGTAGTTAAAAATATTAGCGGCCTTTAATGGCCGCTTTTTTTTGCATAAAAAAATCAGGCGGATTTCACAATCAGCCCGATTTTGCTCATAGCCTGAACTTCTTTAGTTAAGGAGTTAACCTATATTTCTTTATTCGGATCGATTTTATATTTCTTTATCTTTTCGAATAAAGTTGTGTAATCTATTTTCAACGCCTCGGAGGCCTTGCGCTTGTTGCCGCGCGTCTGCGAAAGCACCCTAAGTATCAGGGCGCGTTCCGCTTGCATCTGGGCGTGCTGCCCCACTTCACGAAGCCCGGCGCCCTCGCGCAGGCGGATTTCCTCGGGCGTTTGAATTCTGATTGCCAGATGCTCCGGCTTGATTCTCTTGCCCTCGCACAAAATTATCGCTCTCTCAATCGTATTCTCAAGCTCGCGCACATTGCCCGGCCAGTGATAGCGTTCCATCAGCTTGATGCCGTCGCGGGAAACCTTCATCAAAGGCTTTTTCATCTCCTTGCAGAACCTGTCCACGAAGTACTCCGCCAGCGCCGGAATATCTTCCGGCCTCTCTCTCAACGGTGGAATTGTGATCGGAAATACCGAAAGCCGGTAGTAAAGATCTTCGCGAAATTCTTTTTTCTCAATAGCATCCTGTAAATCCATATTGGTGGCCGCGACAACCCGCACATCAACCGGCACCGACTGAGTGCCGCCCAGACGTTCCACCTGCTTTTCCTGGAGTACGCGCAGGATTTTGGCCTGTAGAGCTATATGCAGATCGCCGATCTCATCCAGAAATACGCTTCCCCCCTCGGCAATCTCGAACTTACCGATGTGACGGGAATGCGAGGATGTGAAGGCGCCTTTTTCCGAGCCGAAAAGCTCGTTCTCCAGAAGCTCGCTTGGTATGGCCGCCGAATTGATTGCCACGAACGGTTTGTCCCTGCGGGCCGACAATTGATGAATCGCCCGGGCAAAAAGCTCCTTACCGGTGCCGGACTCCCCGATCAATAAAACCGATGTATCCGAGGGCGCAACCTTCTGGACAAGCTTAAGCACTTCCTTGACATTCTCAGAAGTACCGATAATCTTGCCCTCGCCCAGATTGAGCTTAAGCGCCTCCTTGAGCATCATATTCTCGTTCATCAACTTGCGGGTTTCCATAGCGCGCTTTATCAGGACATTGAGATGATCCGTATCGAACGGCTTGGTTAGAAAATCGAAAGCGCCGCGTTTCATCGCCTCAACGGCGGTCTCGATCGTGCCGTAAGCGGTCATTACGATTATCGAGGCATCCGGATTCTCTTCTCTGACCGCGGATAAAACCGAAATACCATCCATATCCGGCATCTTCAGATCCGTGAGAACGACATCATACTGCTTCGACTTGGATTTCTTTATCCCCTCAATGCCGTTAGCGGCGGACTCAACCTCATGGCCCTCGGCCACCAGCGTTTGACTGAGCATCTTGCGGATTGATTCTTTATCATCAATTACCAATACAGAAGACATAACTACCCTTTGGCGTACATTTTTAAAGCTGCTTTTCATGTTTTATATCGACAATTTTTCCCCGATCTAAAGCAAACAGATAAATCAAAAACGCTTTAAATCCATAGCATCCATCACATTCTTATCATTCTGAATCAGGCTGTGGTAGAGTGGAACGACTTTTTATATCCCGCTTCAAAGTACTTGACTAAATATCATAATTTCGATAATTTTTCATTCTGCTTCATAACAGGATCGAAAAAAGTTTATACCAAGCATCGAGGGAGGAATTTTGATGCATAGAGTTTTAGTGCCGACACTTATAATCGCCCTGTTTTTATTCGCCTGCCAGGGCGGTGATTCCAATGCCGAAGAGACTACAGAAAAGCAGGACACAGCCCAATCCGGATTGGTTTATTATGAGCTTCTGTCCAGCGGCGCCCAATCCGGAATTAGCGAACCGATGGATTTGATTATCGAGTCCGAGCAGGAATTTGATTCTATCTGGCAGGAACATTATTCGTATCTTGACGCCAAAACCATGCCTCCGGATATCGATTTTGACGAGGAAATAGTAATCGGTATTTTCCTCGGCGAACAGCCCACAACCGGCTACTGGGTCAGGCTCGACTCGGTTTATGTCACCGGTGACGAACATATCGTTGCTCTGACTGTCAATGAGGGACCCGAGGAGGGCAAACCGGTTCTGCAGGTACTGACCCAGCCGTTCGTGATGGCGGTGATGGAAAAAACCGATAAGGATATCAGATTCGATTTAAGAGTGGAGGAATAATCCTCAGGGATTGCAGTTTCTGCAGGGCGAGTAGCCCAGATCGAAAAAATCACCCCTGCCGGGCAGAATGATTTTCGCGCTGTCGTTCAGGCGCTCAATCGAAAAGCATGTCGGCCGGTGAAACCTTAAACTGTTTTTATTGCCGACATAAAAGCTCTCCGGCGGGGGCGGCTCAAGCGACCAGATCCCCAGCCTTTGGGCGCGGGCGCTGTTCTGGGCTTCAATCAGAACTGAGCGGTAATGCTCGTTTTTCATATCCTTCGGAAAAATATAGACCGAGGCCAGCCCCTGCTCAACCAAAGATATATTTACAAAATCATGACTGGTAAAGACATACGCCAGAAGCCGCTCATAGCGGTCGCGTTTGCGGGAATCGAACTCGTAGCGGATTATATTTCCGGCAAGCAGGCTGTCCAATGCCCGGGTTGCGGCTGAATAGAAAGCCTCCCCGGCCTCCGGGGTATCAATCCCAAGAAGACGGATCGTCTCTCCCTCTGAATCGTCAAACGTGTCCCCGTCAATAATCTCAACCGCTCTCAGGCCGGTCAAACGCGGCTCTGACGGTTCTTCCTGCCAGACCTCGTGATACAGGAAATAAATCGAGGTCAGAATCAGAATCAATATCGCCAGCCTGAGAAGCTGACTGGAGGTTTTTGTCTTTCGTTTAGGCATATTATTATTAATAATAGGTTTTAATCCACAATGACTGAACTGGAACCGTCATGGTTCTCCTCTACCGTTAGAAGGGTCTGTACCGCCTCTTTTACATCCTCAACATGCGTTACGATAAAGATTTGCTGGAAAAAATCCTGCAATCCGGAAATCGCGCCCATAATATTCTCTTTTCTGAAGCTGTCCTGGCTGCCGAAGACCTCGTCTAAGATCAAAAACCCGGCCTCCAGGCGCGAGGACTGCGCCAGGAGCTTTGATATCGCCAGCCTCAGGCTGAGATTGGCAAGATCCTGCTCTCCCCCCGAAAAACGGTTCAGCTCCTGAAGCTCGCCATAATCTCTAACGGATATCTCGTAGTCTTTGTTCAAATCCAGCTCGCTGAACTTGCTGTCGGACATACGATCCAGAAGATTTGAGGAAATCTGTATCAGTATAGGACGTATACGCGCGGCAAGCTCCGTCTTAAGCTCCGCCAGAAGTTCGATCAGGCTTTCCAGATAGAATTTTTCGGTTGATATCTCCGAGGATCGGCCTTTGGCCTCATCTATATTTTTCAACTGATTTTCATACCCCTTGATTTCGGCATTGAGCCCGGCCAGCGTTTCACGAGCCTTCGAAAGCTTATCCCGCGCCTCCTCGCGCTCATCGGTTTTCTTATCGAGCGCCTCTTTTTCCCTCTGATGTGCTTCTGAGTCGAAACCGATTTTCATAAGTTCCTGCTGGATTTCCTTTATATTATTATTAATAATAGTGTTCTTTTCGAGCAGTTCGCCGCGCTCTTTTTTGAGGCTGTCGAGACTTGCCATACGTTCTCTCAGTCCGGCATATTCGGTGCTTATCTTTTGGAGATCCTCGAACTGCGCTTTGGTTTTGCGGTATACTTCCGGATCGAAATCAATATCACCCAGAGCCTTAAGCTCATCCTGCAGGACCTTTTGCTGGTTTAGGCCCTGCTTGTAATTCTCGCGCAGATTCTTTCTCTCGCCCTCGGAGCTGGAAAGCTCCTTTTGAGTCTGCTGAGCCTTGTCGCGCTTATCTTCAAAGCCCTTTCTTTCCAACTGCATCTTTTTCAGCTCAGCCTGCTTTGAATCCAGCTTTTCGGAAGTTTCTTTCCAGGATGATTCCAGCTTTTCGATTTCATCCTTGAAATGCCTTTGGATATCATGCATCTCCCCCTTAAACGGCCTCAGGCAGAAACTGCAAACCGCTTCGGGGCCAAGCTCTTCGATATCATCCATCTGCCCCTTGAGCCTGGTAAGCTGCGAGTTTATCCCGGCCTTTTCCTCCCTGAGCGAGGCGACCTCCTCCTGCAGGCTTTCTATCCTTTTGCCAATTTCCTTGATATTATTATTAATAATAGCTGTGTCCCCGGCCCTGTTTTTAAGCTCCTCGATTGATTTGCTCAGGGCTTTGCCCTTGGCAAGCTGCGATTCCAGGGATTTTTCGAGCTGGCTTAACTGTTCCCCTTTTTGAGTCTTGCTTTCGAACTTAAGCTGTTGTTTTTCAAGCAGATTGAGATTTTCCTGCACCTCGGGAAGAGCCTTCAGCTCTTTTTTCAAATGCTCGAACCGTTCTTTTTGAGCCTCGATTGCGGTGATTTTTGCCTTGGTCTTATCCTTATCGCTCTCGTTTTTTTTCAGGTCATGATTCAAAAGCTCGAGGCGTGAGGATTCCTTTTGATGCTCTTCGCGCTTTTTCTCGTTTTCTGCAAAAGAGGCCTTAAGCTTTTTTAAGCTTTCATCCAGCGACTTCAGATTATCTTCCAACTCATTGACTGATTTAGAGGTAGATTCTTTCTCCTGCAGCTTTTTATGGTGCAGGAGCTTGTATTCATCCTCGCGTTCAATAAGCTGCTCCAAACCCTTGATCTCGCCTGTTAAGGAGCGCAGGTCGCCCTTTATATTATTAATAATAATATTGGTCTTTTCAAGACCCAGCATCTCCTCCAGACGCTTGCTTCTTTCGGCCGGCTGGAGGCTTCCGAGAAGATTCAGTTCGTTCTGACGGGTGTAGAACGAGGTCTGAAACGCTTTCCAGTCCATGCCCGAAAGCTTTTCGACTTCCCGATTGACCTCTTTTGTCCCTGTGGCGAGGATTTTATCCTCGGCGTAAAGCTCTGCGGTGCTTTTATTTGGCTTTTTGAAGCCGCGCCGGATGCGGAAATTCTGGGCTCCGATCATAAAATCGAGCTCTCCCTCGGTTTGCCCCTTATCCTGAGCAAAATCGGGATATATCTGTATGTTTTTTGTTTTCAAGCCATTGGAGCCGTAAAACATCCAGGCGAAAACCTCCAGAAGGGTGGATTTGCCGGAACCGTTGCGCCCCACCACCCCGATCACGCCGTCTGGAAAGGCCAGATCGAGTTCGGCATATTTGCGGAAGTTTTTGATATTCAGATGCCTGATAATCATGGCAGATAATATATTTAGATGGATTATTTTTGCAATGATTTAATGTTTTTTACGAGGCGGCAGGAATCGACCTGAGGTAATTCATTATAACATAATGCATTGGGCGGAGCGCTCATTGTTTGCAAGCAATGTAGGGCATGACCCCTGTGGTCATGCCTATTATTTGGGCAGGTTCGCGGGGAACCTGCCCTACGAAAAATCGGTTTTTTGTGCAGAGAAATGTAGGTCAAGTGTCTGCGACATTTGATGTTTTTTGAATCATAATTGTCAAATCCCTTCAGGATTTGACCTACGATTTGAATCCATCGGCATTTGCGGCAGGAATCGACCTGAGGTAATTCATTATAACATAATGCATTGGGCGGAGCGCTCCTTGTTTGCAAACAATGTAGGGCATGACCCCTGTGGTCATGCCTGTTATCTGGGCAGGTTCGCGGGGAACCTGCCCTACGAAAAATCGGTTTTTTGTGCAGG
>WJIM01000273.1 GCA_014730285.1 Candidatus Zixiibacteriota bacterium | reverse complement strand
TGATCCTTCTGGAAAGCCAGTATCACTGAACGCGGGGTAAGCACATCCCTGGCATAAATTCTATTCAGCTTGAAGAGGTTTTCGATAATGCGCGCCTCCTTTTTCAAAAGCACACCTTCCGTTTCGCCGATCTGTGTCAGGGTAAGGAGTTCATCACGGGTCAGAAATGTCTGCCGCCGATTCCGGGTTATAAGAATCGAAATTCCTTTCAGCATTATTACAAATGGATATGTGATTATAATCAGGAATTGTATGATATAAGCTGAGGGACGAGACAGTTGTTTCCAGTAGACCGCACCGAGCGTTTTAGGCACGATTTCGGAGAGGACGAGAATCAGAAAGGTAAGCACGGCAGAGGAAAGTGCAACCCATTCACTTCCGAATAATTTTAGAGCCTCCGCACCCACGCCGGCAGCGCCCAGAGTGTGGGAAATTGTATTCAGGGTTAGAATTGCCGAAAGGGGCTGGTCGACATTGCTCTTCTGATTTTTAAGAAGATTCCCGCTTCGGTAGCCCTTTTTAACAAGAACTCCCACATAGGCACGAGACAAAGAAAGGAATGTCGCTTCCATCAGTGAACACAAAAACGACACTAAAAGAGCAAGTAGAAAATATCCTATTAAAGCGCCCATCAGGGTATACAAATCCTTTTATAATAATTATCGGAATTACGGGGAATGCGATTACAACTGTCGCCGGGGATTTCCATTTGATTGTATTTTATAAAATCTGTCCCGCAATGTCAAAGCAAAACAGTTGTAAACATCCAGACCTTTTTAAAAATCAGAGTTTGGTCAGCTCGATTCTGGCATTGGTTGCCGATATCAACGCCTTCTCGGTCTTTTCTGTCATAGACAGCCGCACCATGAATTCGATCTCGCCCTTGTCGGTGTAGCTGCTGTCGACTATTTTGATGCCATCCACCGTTAGAATCCGCAAAATGATGTTAGTCAGGTTGAGGGGAAAACTCACTTTGTATTTTTGAGTTATCAGGACCTCAACGATTTTGGCCGCATCGAGAACATTTCGAGCAGCATCTCTGTATGCTCGCTTAAGTCCTCCCGTGCCCAGCTTGATTCCGCCGAAATAGCGGGTTACTACAATTCCGGTATTAAAAAGCTCCGAGGAGATTAGGCTGTCGTAAATCGGTTTTCCGGCAGTACCCGAGGGTTCTCCGGCGTCGCTGTATCTGAAAATATCCATGCCCTTCGACGGATAGATTCGATATCCATAGCAGTTATGGTTAGCGTCATGAAATTCGCCGGAAATTTTTTCTATTTCTGCCTCGGCTTCCTCCTGCGATTTGCAGGGAAATGCCGAGGCGATAAATTTCGATCTCTGGATTTTGATTTCCGCCTGTATGGGCGTTTTGATCGTTTTAAAGGAGTCTTTCAATCTCCTGTTCTATTCCTCTTCTTCTTTTGTTTTGGCCTTGATGAACTGATCTATCAATCTTTCAAAGCGCGCGCCGTAGATCATATCGTATTTATCCATATCCTCGGGGATGAGGGTCTCGGCTTCCTCTCTTGTTTTGGCAGCCAGTTCACGCGCTTTCGCTTCGGTCAGATCGCCGCTTTGAATCTCTTCTGCGGTTTGATCGACGAGCTTTTTCAGGCTCTGTATTTTTTCTTCTTCAGTCATTGTCATGGTTATCTCCTACAAGCTGTGATCAGAAATCATTTCAGCTTTATTGATGTCCTCCAACGGTATCGCCCCGTATTCAATCAGCCCCGGATCGACCGGCAGATCCGCTCTGCCGATTGCAAAGAGAAGTTTGCCCAGTTCACGGGCGCGTTCTGCGGCATTTATGGTACCGCGTGATTTTTTGTCGAGTTCTCCGATAATAACCGATTGTGCCAGGCCGACAATTATACGGTTGCGGGAAATCAGCCGACCTGTGGTGACTTTGGTATTCGGCGGATATTCGGATATCAATGCGCCCTTTTCCAGCAGCTCCTCCGAGAGCCGTTTGTTTTCGGGAGGGTAGATGTGGTTGATGCCGCATCCCAGCACGGCGTATGATTTGCCCTCTGCTTTTAAGGCTCCCATATGTGCCGCTGTATCAATCCCCCTTGCCAGACCTGATACGATTACCGAACCGGCATCGGCCAGAGCGTTCGAGAAAGCCACAGCGATTTCTATACCCTCTGCCGAGGCCTGAGTAGTACCCACGATTGCAATAGTCTGCTCATCTTCTGTCGGAAAATGTCCTTTGCAGTAGAGCACGAAGGGAGGATTGTTGATCTGTCTCAAAAGTTTCGGGTAGTCCTCGTCAAATATCGTTAGCGTCCCAATCCCGTCCTCGCGGTAGCTTTCAAGGTCTTCCCTGATACCGTCCAAATGTCTCTCGATCTCATGTATGACCGCCGCCTTTTTTTCGCTTATTCTGGGAAATTCCGCCAGATGCGCGATATCGGCATCCACGATATTTTCCAGCGACTGGAAATGCGACAGAAGCATCTGGAAGGTCTTTGATCCGAGTTTCGCCTTTTCACGCAGGGCGATTAAAAGTTCTTTATTATAATCACTCATAAGTTAAGATTCCAATCAAAATATAAGGTAGCCCTGACCTTACGATGTGTCAAGGCCATTAAATATCATAAAGCTGTGTAGTTTTTGTAACACAATGGTTAGTAAATGGTTTCGATAAATGCAACAGGATTGACCGGTCAAAAAACCTCTGCCGAAAAAATCCGGATTTCAGCTTCCGGATCACGCCAGGCATTCTCCGGAAGACCGGCCTTAAGGCAGGTATGCTTCAAAAAAGTAGTCCGATCCCAACCATATTCGGTGGCTACCTGCGGCAGCAAAAGCCCGGAATGGTATCCGTGCTGAAGCATGATGCCGTGTTTGCCAACCTCGATCTGAGCTGGATCGTCAATTTTCTCCAGGGGAGAGAGCGCGGAAATTTCTATCTCGAGTTTGTCGACTTCATCCTTTGTCAGGGGTGCGAAACGAGGATCGTCAAATGCCGCCGCGCGTGCCATCTCGGTTATGGTTTTGTAAAGCGGTTTCATGCCCACCACCAAGCCGATACATCCCCGCAGGCTGCCACGGGTTTTCAGGGTAACGAAGGCCCCGCAGTTTGTTTTCAGAGTTTCGGAATCTATGCCAAGTTCGGGCTCCGGTTCATTCTCGAACTTGCCTTTGATCGACTCGATGGCCAGTTCTTTCAAATGGTCTTTTTCTTTCTGAGTAAGGTGCATGGCAGGTACTAATCCGAATAGATTACCGCTCCAAGATATCCCACAACCTCATGGCTGTCGCCGGTGACTTTACCGCTGTCGGACTGGCCGGTAACGGCGATTCTTTCCGCTCCCAGTTTCCGGCAGGCAAGCATTGAGGCAGCCATTGGTCCTCCGCCGCAGGCCTCCGCCTGGCCCTTGGCAATCGCTTTATACAGACCCTGCGGATCGAATGCCTCCACTTTGGATCTGATAATAGAATCTTTCTGCGCGGCGATTTCCGAGGCGTAGAAATGCGACAGGTCGGTCGAGGCCACTATCAACGAGTCGGTTCCTTTCAAACCGGCCGCCAGAGCCTCGCTAAGAGCCGAGATATTATCCCATTCCTGCTCGCCCATCACAATCGGCACCAGCTTGAAATCGCCAAGCATAGTCTGCAAAAACGGAAGCTGGACTTCAAGCGAATGCTCCTGTCGTGTGCCGCCGCCGGTGTGTCCCTTGTTCGAGAGGAATACTTTGGACGGATTTATTTCCGATATTTTGGTTGCGATTTCCTGGTCGATGAAGAGTTTGCCCAATGGAGTGACATAGGCCGAACCGTTATAGACCGAGGCTCCCTGGAAAAAGGTCGTATGCGAGGGAGAGATCACTACCACCGTATCGAACTTGCAGCCGTCCAGTTCCTTGAAAGCAGAAGCCGCAATGGCTCCTGAATACATATACCCGGCATGGGGCGCAATTATGCCCTGTACTTTATTGGCGAAAACGGTACGTTTGGCCTCTGCCAGATATCCGCTGACCGTGCGTGAAAGTTCCAGCGGATCGCGCGGGTAGAATGTCCCCGCTACTGCC
>WJIM01000272.1 GCA_014730285.1 Candidatus Zixiibacteriota bacterium | reverse complement strand
TTTTGAGCGACATCCTCGGCAAATTCCTGACTACCGACCACAGGCAGTGCCGGCAATTCAGTCCTGATCTTGGCGGCCGGAGTCTTGACATCCTGCACCGGAGTTCGGGTTCGGCCAACCCTGCGGACAGGAAGGAAATATCCCAGTCCCAGATCGGATTTGGCCGAGGCTACGGGCTCTGCCATATTATCCGTAATCAGTTCGGCGGCATCGCCAACCTCAATTTCACTGAAGGGCTCGACAACAGGGAGCTTCCTCTTGGTTACGGGTGCTGACACAGGAGCATCCTTGAAATAATCCTTTTGAGCCAAAACAGTAGTTCTGACCGTAGCCCATTTGCCCTTGCGGGAAAGATAAACAAAATCGCCCTCATAAATAAAGAAGCCTTCAAAAGCCGCAGCCTCTGATGGCTCGGGGGTATATTTACCGATAATATTATTTACGTATTTATGAACCAGGGAGACTTTTTCAATAAAATGATCAATCCGGCTTTCGGTTTTTACCGGGCGCGTAACTGCCATTCGTTTTTCATCCAGAGCAGAGAAGATCGGCCTTTCATATTTCTGGCTGATCTCGCTCGAGAATGCCAGTGAAAGCGGGCTGATATCGGGCAGAGGTTTCTCGGGCGGTTCAGGCTCATCCTTCGGTTCTTCAACTGTTTCAAGCTCCGGTTCTTCTTCCTTCTCCTCATTTGGAGTACCGAAAACATTCTGAACGCTGAAAAGCACAAAGGGAGAATCATCCATAAGCGCTGACGGCCCGAAGACTATATCCCCTTCAAGATCAGTTTCGTATGCGGATTTCAGATCCAGCCTGAACTCGAACTTGTGTGCGGGAATTCCCGTGGCAAATTCGGCAAGCTGAGCGAAATGATTGCTGATCTGCTCCTCGTCGCGTTTAAGCCTCTGGCCCTCTCTGAGAGCGGCCAGGCTGGTACGCTCCGGCAGAGACTCGAACACCGCCTTTTCGGCAAGATGTTTCTCCATCCTGCCTTTCAACTCACGCAGCTTCTTGATCCACAACCTATCCATCTACTCGGCCAGCTCCAATCCTTCATGTGCCAGGGTTAGAGATTCTATCAACGTAGTAGTTTTATCCGAGCGAATTTCCGGAATATTCCAGCTTACCGGAAAGGCACGCTGAAAATTCCATCGCTTGATTTCAGTACCGTTAGAGGCAAGCAGTATTATCGAACCTGACTTGCGTTCCAGAGGCTCATTCTTCTCAATCGAATCGGCAAGCCATTTGAAAAGCGAATCGCTGTCGACATAACCGCGCTGGAGAGTGATATCGGTCTGAATGGAATGTCCCGGGAATTTCAGGGTACGGGTATTTTCACCGCCCTCATGATATTCGAAAACGTTGCGCTTCTGTTCCAGGCCTTTCACGCTGGTGAAATGGGCCTCGGCAATTCCATCAATCTCTATTCTGAAATTCAGGTTTATCCTGTGATCTTTTCTTTCAACCGGCATAGCCTACTCTTCCTGAGTTCCCATTGTCTTCTGTGATACTCTCACGATTATGAACTCGGCCGGACGTACGATCGCGATTCCGACCTCAATTATCAGCTCGCCCCTGTCGCGAACATCCGGGGGATTGGTTTCCTCGTCGACTTTGATGTAAAATGCCTCCTCGACATTTTCCCCCTGAAGATACCCTTTCTTCCAGAGGCTCTTCAGAAAGAAAAAGACCAGGCGTTTGACGCTCTCCCAGAGTTCAGGTTTGTTGGGCTCGAAGGTCACCCACTGAGTACCCTGTTCGACAGATTCCGATATCATGTTAAATGTGCGCCGGACATTGATATACCTGAAGGAGGCATCGGACGACAATGTCCGCGCTCCCCATACACGAATCCCGCGTCCCGGAAATGTCAGAGCAGTATTTATTCCGTCAGGATTCAAAAGCTCGGTATCGAACTGGGTTAAGGGATATTCTATATCGACAATGCCTTCAACCTCTCGATTAGCGAAAGAGTGATGCGTTCCCGAGGCAACATCAAGAGCAGCCATCATCCCCGCTACATATCCCGAAGGCGGGACCAGCTTCATAGGCAGCATCTGTTCGGATTGAAAGACCTTGGCCTTCAGCCAGGGATAGGTTACAGCTGCATAGGATGTATCGAATTCCTCCCGCCAGATTTGAACATTTTTGATATTGTGCTCGGGCGGAGGATCGATCAGCAAAAACAGATATTTGGAATTTTCGACATAGTCAATGGCCGCACGCAGGACTGCGCTTACGCCTTTTTCCCCTCGAAAACGAGTGCTGTCCTGATGTGTATGCAGATCAGGAAGGGCTATTATTCGTCCCTCCTCCAGCTCATCCAGAAGCGCCAGGCCGTGCCGCTCGCCGGTTTTGCTTGAAAGGCCGATGTAATCATCCGGGATTATGGTCGAAATGCCGTCCTTTCCTCCGATCAGGCGCACTTTGCCCTGCTTTGGGAAGACCTTCCTCCTATTGTCGGAAAGCTCCATCCGTACCAGGCGCGATTCCTTGTTCACAAAATCCACGATAAATCGTTTGGAGTTTTGTCCGGGGGAAAGGTTGATATGACTTTCCTTCTGGTCGCCGTGCCAGACCTGCAGATCGTATCGCACCGGGCTGATCTCGGTTCTCTCACCCAGAGGATAACGCCTCCGAAGACCGCCGTTGGCAAGCTCGATTGTCTGCCCGCGCACCTGTGCGACCTCGACATGCTCAAGATTGCCGCCCGATTTGATTTTTACGATATCGCCACGCACGAAGTGCCTGGCATTTGCCAGCCGTATACTTTGGCTGGAACGGTCCAGATTCTGTTCAGGATAGGTCTTTACTCTTTGACGTGAGTCTTTCAGTTCCAGCGTAATTTTATTGCCCCAGGTTCCGCCGGAGGATGCGGCAGCATAGTACAGAGGCTTTTGCTCGAGCGATTTTATACTGCCGGATGCGGTAGTTATAACTTCCTCATTTCGGCGGCGGGCAACATGGGCGACCCTGATAATATAGCACTCCCGTCCCCCGTTGAGAAAGAAACCGTAAACGGCATAAGGCAAAAAGCTGCCGGGCAGAAAGCTGCCGAAATTATTTTTGAAATCGCTGAAGGAGCTTATGCGTAATGGTTTCCCCACGGGGCCTCGTTCGGTCAATCCCAGGAAAACCGCGCAATCCGTCTTGACTATTTCGAGGTAGCGTTCGCCGCGGCTTTCTTTTTCAATATGTACGCCGGGTGCATAGTATTCAGGCATTAATGTTCTTCCATGAACTCCATTGAGGCCGATTCTTCCCTACGGAAGAATCGCCCATTATTTCAACAGATTAGATAAATCAACTGTCTCGGTCTCAAATCCGCTCGGCGGCTCAAAAACCGAATCGGATATTTTATCGAAAGACAGATCGACCAGCACGGAATTAAATCTTATATTGAAGGCCATCGAGGGCACATCCATATCTTCCGACCAAAGCTCGACTTTTATATTCAGCGCCATCTCGACATAAAGATATTTCCAGAGCGCAAGGGATTCTTCCAGATATGATTCGCTGAGTCCGAAGCGGCCGAAGACTTTCTTTAATAAATCCCATACTTCCGGAGTAAGATAAAGGTCAAACATACTCCCGATCGATTCACGGTACTCATCATAATTCGGAAAATCATCGGTAAGCCAGGATGAGCCCGACAAATTGAATCTGATATCTCCCGGGAGGCTTCCCAGCGGAGGATTGGCGCTGCCCTTAAGGCTGAAAAAAACCTCATCACAATCATATCCCGAGATTTTCTGGCTCTTACCTGTTTTGCCTATCTCCGCCTCGTCGATTTTGACATATTGCGCGGCAATATCCAGGTAATAGTCCAGAGTATCCATAAGGATCCCAAATGTGTCCGAGGCCAGGAGTTTGTCGATACCGGTCAGATTGATTAGCTGGCAGGTTGAATCGGGCCAGTTGCAAATTCTAATCAGATTTTTTACGGAATTGATATATGTGCTGGATCTGAATGAGATCGCAGTATCGCCTACATCCATCTCACCTTCGGTTGCGCTGATAACTTCATTTCCGCGCATACCGGTTATCTGATTAATCTCGAATACTCTCAGAAACGGAATTCCGGATACCGAGGATTTCATCTCCACTGTAATGTCGGCGCTTGAGTTGGAGCAGGCAAAAAGGCCGAGCGCCAGAACAATACATGCCAGTTTTAACGACTTTTTCATCATTCACCCTGTTGTTGATATTTAATTATGCATCTTTATCCAATGCAAACCATTTTTCCAATCCCGGTACGAGAAAAGCGCCAATCTCATCAAAAGCATTGTGCACTTTCCTGTATCCCCTGGGAATTTCAAATTCTTCCTCAGGTATCTTTTCAAACGAGATATTCAGGCAGGTTGTTTCAAACTTCATTGTCCAGGTCATGCCCGGCACGGGCTCGCCCTTGAGGTCGACATCCCCGGTCGCGCCCAGTTCAATCGTGACATGAAGACTGCCCTCCAGCTTAAGCTGTGAGACAATCTCTGAAACATGATTGATAAGACTGTCCGATGCCTTCAGCTTGCGCAACAGACGCGAGAAATCGCCGAATATATCCCCGGTTACCGATGAGGGAAGGTCCATGAGAAAACGATTCGAATTCAGATACGCGTCAGCGGACTCGAATTCGGACGTAATCCATTCGCTGCCCCTGATTACGATTCTAAGCGGCATTATCCGTTCGTCGAAAAGCGGAGCCTTAGCCTCGACATCGACTCTGATATCAACTTCTCTGGCTTCCAGACCGAAGATTTCCTTCGTGTTTCCGGTAAATTCAAGGTCAAGCCGATTCAACTGCATCAGGCTCCTCAGACTGTCCTCCTGCTCGAGACTCATCTGGCCTCTTTGCTCGAGCAGAGAATCGATAAGATAATCATCGAACATTGAATATGTCTGTTCCTCGTAATTGATCAGCAAAAGCTCGTCTCCACGATCCCTGACAACTGTCCTGACCTCAGCGCCGCGTGAAGCGAGCTTATCAACTGCAAAATCATCTTCACTGACCAGAACCATTACCCTGCTGACTTCCTCTCCGCTAAGCGGACTCGTCTGGATTATCTCTTTTTCCACTGTCAAATCCGCAAGGCCCGCCTGGCAAATAATGGCTCCTACTCCGATAAGCCCGGCCATAATCTGCAATCTCACTTTGAAAAACATCTTTCATCCCCAATCCTTTTAGTAACATCTATCCCCTACTAGAATTATTGACCCATACCGGGAAATGCCATTCCACCGCCGCCAAAATCAAAGTCCGGCTCGACCTGCTTGAATCCCTCAGGCACTTCGAATTCCGAATCCGGAATCGCTTTGCCGGAGGTCTCCACGAGCTCGGTATTGATCGTCATGTTCATAGGCATATTCGGGATTTCCATGTTCATATTAAATGCGCCTTCGATCGGAATGTATTTGGCGAATTCCATCGCCTCATCCATAGTCTCCTGATCGATGTCGAATGCTTCCATCAACGGCATAATACCGGAAAGGCCGCCGCCGGAACCGCTCATGATCTGAGTGGAAATTCCCTCAATCATTTTAGCATAAGATTCATGACCGTCAAAATCTTTGGTACCCCACATATTTCCCGACATTTTCATATCGATAGGAGTCGGCTCGGGACCCATCATTTTAACTTCCATAATCATATGCATATTCATGGTCATTTCCTCGGCCTTAAGACCCTGAATCTTCTTGGTATTTCCGGTCATTTTGCTTTCCATGGTTTCGACAGTCATCATTTCCTTCAAACTGTCTGCCATTCCACCGAGATTCTCGAACATGGCCGCCATCGAATCGATCATCTTCTCGTCCATGACAGAATATGTTTTCTTATTATAATCGATGGTAACCAATTCCTTGCCGTTTTTGCGAAGTATCATCCTGGTATTGCCGCCTTTTTGGCCCTGCCCCATTGCCGGCATATCCATAGTTGTAGCGATAGCGATCTTGTCTTTCTTAATCAGATATGTGTTTTCCGAAGTCATACCGCCCATGCCCATAAAACCGGATGTCGTAGTCTCGGTCTTTGCCGTGAAGTCAGCCATTACTGCGCTGCAAAGAAAGACAACCAGAATAGCGGCCAGGACCAGAGCCCTAAATGATCTCACATCAACCTCCTCCTGAAGGGTTTGTCAAAATGATATTCTCCAGCTTCATCTCAGAAGCTGGAGAAAACTATTGCATTAAACTGCTCTTTCTATTCTTTCAACCGCGATTTCAATTTCTTCAACGGCCGTAGTGGAATTGCGTCCGTCCAGATCAAAACCGCGCCATTTACACGGCCAGCCCTCGAAGAAATTGTAGCGCATAATCTCGCCCCCGGAATCATCACAGATTATGACACTGCCGCTTTTGCGTTGGACTGAACCCTCCATCACGGCCTTGCGCCAGAGCCATAACTCCTCGGTGTTAACATAGCCGCGCTTTAGGATTATATTGGAATAGCGGGTTTGTCCCGGACGCTTGCGAAGAACCAGATCGTCGCCGTCCTGGTACTCAACAACCTCTGTCTCAGAATCCAGGCCGTCTACGGCCTTGAAGGCCGCCTGGGTAACACCGTCAATCTCGATCTTGAAATTATATGCGCCGATATGATCATGTTTCCTTCTGTTCGGCATAATTTCCTCCTGTATTAAATACTAACCGGCATCCCCTGCCGGATTAAATATTATTCGTTAACAGATGCCCCGGACTGCCACTGGGAAATCCGGAAGATTACAAATTCGGCCGGTTTCACCGGAGCCATGCCAATTTCGATAACCACCATACCGGCATCGACCACCTCCGGCGGATTGGTCTCCTCATCGCATTTCACATAAAACGCCTCTTCCGGAGTCTTTCCAAACAGAGCGCCGTCATTATACACACGCAGCAGGAAAGCGGTGATATTGCGCTTAATCCGCTTCCAGAGCGTATGATCGTTGGGCTCGAACACGACCCACTGGGTACCGTTCTTGATAGACTCTTCGACCATGATGAAGAGACGGCGAACGTTGATATATCTCCAGGACGGATCGGAGGATACCGTACGGGCGCCCCAAACGCGAATTCCACGGTCACGGAAAGCACGTATGCAGTTGATTCCGCGCGGATTGAGAATATCCTGCTCGCCCTTGGAAATCGTATATTTCAGACCCAATGCTCCCCTGACAACTTCATTGGCGGGAGCTTTGTGCACGCCGCGGGTGTTGTCGCTGCGGGCATAGATACCGGTCATATGGCCTGACGGAGGAACAAAAACATTCTTGTCCTTGTCCGGATCATAGACCTCGATCCACGGAAAATAGAAGGCCGCAAACTGAGAATCACGCGGCTTCTTGATCTTGTCCACGCCGCCTTTTTCGATTGTCTCCTCCGAATCGAGAACGGCAAAACGATTCATTTTTTCGCAATGCGAGATCACCGCATCCTGAATGGCCGGTTCGGTCATTCCGGGCGCCGCCACTATTGCGATTTCGTCGACATCCTCAAATGTCACCAGCCCGGTCTTGTTGCCGGGTCCGCCATCCTTGCCGATAAACAGCGAGGGCGACGGTCCTCCCTTTGATCCTGAAGGAGGCGAGGGCGGGGATGATTTCTTGTCATCCTTGTCATCGTCCTTCTTTGACGGCGGTGGAGGCGGAGGAGGCGCGCCTTCCATACCGACATTGGTCACAAAACAGCGAGCTCCGCCGTTGTTGAAAAATCCATACACGCCGTGAGCCAGGTAAGGGCTGTCGGCAAATTCTCCAAAGGTCCGGGTAAATTGGCCCCAGTTGGTAATCAACGTTGCCTCGTTAACCGGACCCTTTTTGGACTGTCCGATAAATCCTGCTGTAGAGGTTCCTACCGCCTCAAGCGGCTTTGATCCCTTATCAACCTCTTCAACATATACACCCGGAGACAGATATTCCGGCATAAAAACCTCCATGTTTTGAAAAAGGTATTTAGTTTATATTACTATTTCATTCTTTCTGATGTATATCAAGGACTCTTTCCTCAACTCTGCGGAATCTCCGTTGACGTTCCGATTCCATCCGTACCGTAATCTCGTAAAATGACGCGGCACGCATCGGCTCCCGAAGCGAGGTCCAGAACCGAATCTGCTCCTCGCGGTTAATCGGCATCATGCGCAGGCCGATTCGATCCGAGGGATGCTTGGTCAGCTCCTTAAGGTCGTCAAGCTTGGAAAGCTCCGAATTGTCGTAGAGTGTAAGTATAGATCGCCCCAAAATCTTTTGTTCCATATGGGGATCTGCAGCATAAGCGCAGAGCAAATAGTCCAGATCGAGCTTGAGCGGAGCCTCCCGTAAAAACTCATAAGTATTGCCGTCCGAATCCTTGTCCCTGACCTGGTATGGATCGCGCTCCTTCAATTCCTGATTCTCTCTGACACCATACAGGTAAAACAGACAGCAGGGCATCTCATTGGCAAGCTTCTCAGAATTGGGCTGCCAATTCAGACACTCTACCCCTTTGATCTTATTCCGCTTTAAATCCTCTTTAAGCAGGTTTAGTACGGAAGTCGTTACTAATTGAATGATGTTATAATTCATTCTCGATTACGAGGTGGTCCCGCTTCACCAAACTGATATAATTCTCGATTTTTTTTAGATCGCAATTGATGCTTAATAATAACACAGAACGGAGTTTCTATCAATAAAAAACATTATAAAAGAGCCATAAAATCCGATTTAAATGACCCTATATCTGCAGGGGATTTCCACATTTCCGAAAAGCAAAATTGATTTCAGGTTCCATTAAGAAAAATCCGCCCGATAAGATTCCGGGCGGATTCGATTTGTGAATTCAGTGTCAGTTAAACTTAATCAAACCTTACCACTTTACAGCAATTAAAAGGATCTGAATTCGGTAACCGGCACCTTCTCATATTTTTCGCCAGTGGGCGGCTGGAAATGCCCTTTCTTGAACTGATCATTGGAATAATCCACCAGTTTGATTTTCGTCTCAAAAACATTGCCACCCGTGGCCGAGGGCAGCTGCGCCACAAAGGCGGCCTCGACCGGGACTCCGTTGATAGACTGAACAAGGCGGTTCAAATTATAGGAATCAACATCCAGCCTCGAGAGAATATCGAAAAATCCGCCCGAGCTGTATTTTGAGCCCCTGAAATAGTCCTGAGTAGGGGAATTGTATGCGGAATAGAGATTGCTGTTGGGAATATCGTTGGTGATCCACATTGTGCCCTCGAAATAATGCTTTACCTTGGCATCGCCGACCCCGGTACTCGAGGATTTATCCAGTTTAAAGTAGATCTCTTCGCATTTCAGCCCATCGATCTCTTTGGTCTTGCCTGTTCGATTGATTGCCATCTGCGGTCCTTTGGCATCGGCAATGGAATCGATTACCGCGAAATCAGCGGATTGAAACTCTTTTTCGGCATATGTAAATGTTTTGGGATTGATATAGACCTGCTCCTTTGCATTCATATCGGTGATTGTTATCACCGCAACATCGGAGACAACCGAATCATTCATGGTGATTTTGGATGATCTCATTGAACGCGAAAGGGTTTCGCCCTGAATGTCCTGTGCATTATAGACTACAACAGCGCCGAAAAGAGGCAGGCCGGTTGTAGTGATTTCATGCTTTACATGAAGACATTTCGGATTCTTATCCTGCGCCATCAGAGGGCCGGCTGCGACCAGTATGAGGCATAGTGTCATCAACATCGCTGCTGATTTTGTAGCTCTAACAAACATCATTTGAGAAACTCCCTATGTTTAATGGATAATTACTTATATTCTTCCTCTGCATAAAAATCAGTAAAATTTCATATTTCTTTATACAACTTATATTAGGCTAAGATTGAAATTAGGTCAAAAATATTCCTGCGGGTTTGATTTCAAACCATATTATCAGAACCCCTGTCCGACCTCAAATGCCGGATCGTATTCTGCCGGTATGTTAAAGTATGTACCGGGCAGACGTTTTTTCTCGAAGTCCCTGATTTTCATTGACACTTTTACCGAGGCCTTTTTGCCGAGAGAATACATCTCAACAGTCAAATCGGCCTCCGCCACCAGTCCCTCAAGAGACCTGAGAATCTCCTGAATCTCCTCTCGTGGTATGCCAAGCCTGTTCAGCACCCCCCAAAGCTCCAGACCGTCAAATTCCGGATCGCCCAGAAAATCCGCCAGCATTTTGTAGTAGGACAGCTGAATTTGCGAGATTTCATCATCCTCATATACCCAGAGTTCACCCCGCAATTTCGGTACGGAATCCGATTTTGCCATCTTCGTATCCACCCTTGATCTCACATTCACTTTCCGGCATTCCTGCAAGGGCGGAATTGTCTTCTTCTCGTCTATCAGAATCAGGCTGATTTCATAGGGCTGCATTTTAAGCGTATCGTCTGCGGTATCGATTCGTTCGGGAATATCATAGAAATTTACGGTAAAGCTGGAATCCTCCGCATCGAGGAAGGTCTGGCTCTGGTCGGTGAAATCGAGAATTGAAGCGCGTTTGAGCTGACGGCTGTCGCCGTCGACTGAAATCTCGGCTACCCCCGTATATTTCATCATCTCCGGAGATAAAGCCATCTCTATTTTCTCGGTCTGCGGATCGACCAGGGGGATATCGCTGATCGAGATTTCATAATGCAGAATTACTGCCGGCACCGCCTCCGATCGATCCTGATCGGATGCCTCACCGTTATCTGCCTCCCGCTCCGAACCTCCACATGCAAGGATCGGCAGAATTATCAGAATCGCCAATAACCTGCTCAATCTCATATTAAAATAACCGTAAATTTGATTTTAGTACATCCTGAATTCGGAGAAATCCACTTCCTGATAACCGGACGGAACCTCGAGCAGGGACTGCTCGATATAGGCAGTCGAATATTCTTCCAGGTTCATTGTTATACCGTATGTTATGGTTTCGTCCTTGACAGGCATCGTGACTTTGAACTCGGCCTCGACCGGAATTCCGCTGATAGCCTGGTTGATTCTGTCGAACCATTCCGGGCTTAGATTAACCGCAGCCGGGATTCCGAAAAATGCTGCATTTCCGGCCATCGAATTCTGAAGCCTTTCGAGAGCGCGATCCTTGAAATCCAGGAACAGACTGCTGTTGTCAATCCCCCTGCTGAGCCACATCTGACCCTGCATACTGCTCTTGTATCCGGCATTCTCTCCCGCGCCGCTAAGTACCAGGTCGAATTCAACCGGTACACACGGTCCGAAAGAGCCTATCGGTTTGGCGTTATCTTCATTGCGCTGAACCATATCTTTTGTGAGCTCCAGGGCCGCCCCTGCTGTGTCCTCCTCGGCCGGATTGGCCGCTTCCAGCATCTGGTCGAGCTCTGCAAAACTCATTTGCACGTAATTGGAATCGCGATCATTTACAAAGTATATGTTGCCCTCGTTTAAGTTAATGAGGAAGACCGACATAATCTCCTGAGCCTCCCCGGCAATACTGATTGAGGTCGAAATCTGCGAGCGCATAACATCTCCGGAGATCATCTGAGTCTGCTTGACGCTGACCGGGCCTACATACGGTAAGTCGTTGATATTGATAGCAGTTATCAGGGTCAAGTCATCGCCTTCTTCGGCCACTTCCTCCTGAGTGCAGGCAAACAATAATAACGATAATAACAGAAATAAAATTCCTAATTTTCTCAAAATATCACCTTCCTGTGATTTAATCACTAATACTCTTCTTTCCCTTTGTTTATCTTCCGGTTAATATCCGAAATCTCTTCAATAAAATGATGCCTGGTAAAATGATCCAATTCCATTATCTCGTCAAGACTCCAATGAAAATGATACGCAACATACGCTACCTCCCGGATCAGGTCATCCCGGGGGTAGCTCACTATTTTCCCAGGCCACCCATATCGACTTCATACTGATGCCCGCAGGCCGGGCATGTTACCGGTATAGCCGCCGTTCCCTCCTCATTGATTTTGCGGTAAAAGTCCTGCAGATACGAAAGATCAGCAGAAAACATATTCTCTATCACCCCCGGATTTATATCCGATAAATTCCCAAGCTTCGTGATTACACGCGAGAGGATGATAATTACCAGATAGGCACGATTCTGTTGTACCCTGTAATCGGATAAAGGCGCTATCTCGTCCTTGGCATTGGCCAGACGCATTATCCCTTTTTTGTGCACATTGCCGTCAGAGTCAACATATCCCCGCGGCAGAGTGAATTCGAACTCTGTCTGGAAAACGCCGGATGCGCTCTGTTTTGCGCCATAATTTGGTTCAGCCATGATTATCTCCTTTTAAATATGCGGTGAGTATTCGAGGGTAAGTACATAAGTTTTTGTAAAAAAATTCTAATTTCATAATATTCAGATTCATAGCGGATATTTCAGATTTATATACAGCCTGTGCGAATCCGGCATAGCGGTATAGCCTGCCGCAACACCCGTTCGATCCCCTAATAAATCCCATAACCTTTTAAAAATCAAGCGAAAAATCCCCTCTATAAGTCAATATAATTGTCACCGAATGCAGTATTTTCAGAATTTGGCTTGCAAATCCGCTTCAACATCATTTTAATATAAATGTATGGATAATCAATCGTCTTCGGAAAAATACGTTCAGCTTAATCCCAAAATCTCCTCGATAGAGC
>WJIM01000034.1 GCA_014730285.1 Candidatus Zixiibacteriota bacterium | reverse complement strand
GGGCAGGATTTCCTGAAAGTCATAATCATAGTACTGATACTTGCGGCAATAATCTATCTGATGATCGACTGGAAAGCGCTGTTTATACTGAAAATACTGGAGACCAGTTAATTGCAGGATTTACTTAGAAAACGTCTTCCGATGATAGTGGCCTTTTTTGCCGGTATGGTCATCATTACGGCATTTTTCTCCGGTCATCCCACGCTGACAACATTCCGTTCCAATATGCAGGTCTGGGTTTCGATTGTCGGGGGCTTTACCCTGCTTTTGGGTGTGGTCTCGATTACCAGCGTGAATTACAGGCGGGTCAGAAAGCTGGAAAAGGACTGGCCCTATAAGCTTATTCTTCTGATCAGCCTGGCTGTTTCCGGTGGATTCGGAATATTTCAGGGCACCGAGGCGGGCACTGTTTACGACTGGCTTTTCCAGAATATGTCGGCCCCTATGATGTCCTCCATGTTTGCGATGCTGGCATTTTTTATAGCGTCGGCCGCCTACCGCGCATTCAGGGCGCGCACGCTGGAAGCTACGATTCTTTTGATCGTGGCCATGCTGGTTATGCTGGGACGGGTGCCGATCGGACAGGTCATCTATCACCGCATGCCGGAAATCACCGAATGGATCATGAATTATCCCAACCTGGCAGTCCAGCGCGGAATTATAATCGGGGCGGCATTGGGCGCGGCGAGTATGTCGATCCGAATTATCCTGGGAATCGAAAGAACCTACATGGGCAGATAGCATGAACCGTTACAGAATTGCTGAAATACTGACCAAAATCGACCGCAGGATTATCTACCTGGCAATTCTGCTTGCGACCATCGTGCCGTTTCTGGTCGGTTTTCCTCAGCCGATTTATGTCAGCAAGGAAAGCCGCGACCTGTTTAACTGGGTCGAAAAAATCCCTGACGGCAGTACGATACTTCTGACCTTCGATTATTATCCATCCACACTGGCCGAGGTCGAGCCAATGTCACGCGCGGCGATCAAGCATTGCTGGCGCAAGGACATGAAGCTGATCTGCTTGACCACAGTACCCCTCGGCGGTCCCAGTATCACCGAACGTGTCATGAACGATATGGCCAAGAACTGGGCAGTCGAGGAACTGGGCGAGGAAAAAAAGTACGGCGTTCATTTTCTGAATCTCGGATATAAGCCGGATTACAAGGCGGTTATCATGGGTATGGGCAACTCATTCCGAGGAATTTATCCCACCGATTTCCGCGGGGTGCCGCTGGACTCCTTCCCGATCACTCAAAATATCGATAAATATTCGGATGTCGAATTTCTTTATATAATTTCGGATAACGGCATTGTCGATGAATGGGTGACTATTGCCAATCGTCAATTCGGCATACCTCTGGGCGCCGGAGTTACCGCTGTGATGGCTCCCAAGTTCTATTCATATCTTCAGAGCCAGCAGATGGTTGGTCTTCTGGGTGGTATGCGCGGGGCGGCGGAGTACGAGAAACTGATCGATTCCGAGGGCATGGCTACGCTCTTTATGGGCCCGCAGTCGATGGTTCATCTGATGATTATCTTCTTCATACTGCTTGGCAACACAGCATATTTTCTGGGAGGGCGCAAGGCATGAACGCTCCCGGCGCCGGATTGATCGAGATGAGTGTGGCCGGATTCCTTATCCTGTCGATCTTCTCGTTTTTGTATAAAGATAATCCGTTCTACCGGCTGGCGGAACATATCTTTGCGGGACTAACCGCAGGATATTACGTGGGGCTTATATATCAAACCGTGGTAGTACAGCAGTTGGCGCTTCCGATTCTCAATGATGGCAAACTTGAACTAATCTTCCCGGCTATTTTAGGGATTCTAATGTTTACCCGTTTCTTTGACCGATTCTCTTATCTATCTCGAATATCGCTTGCCTTTGTCATGGGAAACACTGCCGGTATATTTCTAATCCAGCAGCTTCACGGCTTGGTTCTTCCCCAGACTCAGGCCACGATTATTAATCCAATGGCCGGAGACTGGCTTTTGGGCGCTGTGCCGGGGGGGATAATCATAATTGTGGGCGTAATCACAACCTTGATATACTTCTATTTCTCCAAAGAACACAAAGGGGTGCTGGGTAAAACCGCACGTGTGGGGATGGTCTTCATAATGATTTCCTTCGGAGCTCATTTCGGCTACACTGTGATGGCTCGATTATCCCTGCTGATCGGGCAGGTGAAATTCGTGGCTTTCGACTGGTTACCGAGGCTAATTGGCGTAAATTAGTTGCTTTTTTTTGGAATATTCCTTTATTAAGCTACTTAAAAATACATCATTAACATTTTCTATGACTGAAAGGGTGAGATTGTGAAAGTAATAATTCCCGTAGCCGGTATCGGAACAAGGCTCAGGCCGCACACTCACACTGCACCCAAGGCATTGCTTTATGTCGCCGGTAAGCCGCTTCTCGGGCATATCCTCGATTCGATCAAGGATCTCGAGTTCGAAGAGGTAACATTCGTAATAGGCTTCATGGGCGATAAGATAATCGATTACGTGAACCAGAATTATGATTTTAAAACCCGCTTTGTCGAACAGAAGGAGCTTCTGGGACTTGGACATGCTATCAATATGGCTCTTGATGAGGATGAAGAGGATGAAATTCTGGCTGTTCTGGGCGATACTATTGTCGAGATGGACTGGGACGGTATAATCGGCAAAGGCAAGAACTTTCTCGGCGTCAGGCAGGTTGATGATCCCCGCCGTTTCGGAGTGGCCGAGGTTGACGGCGACCGGGTACTCAGACTGCTTGAAAAACCGCCCGACCCGCCCTCCAATCTTGCCCTGGTAGGCGTCTATTATATTAAGGATACTCAGATTTTGAAAAAGAGCCTGAACAAGGTCATAGAATCCGATATAAAAACCAAGAACGAGTATCAGGTTACTGATGCTTTCCAGGTTATGCTGGAAAAAGGGGCTGAGATGTATACCTACGAGATCGAGGGTTGGTACGACTGCGGAAAACCCGAAACTCTTCTGGAGACCAACCGGCATCTACTGGATACCTGCAAGGAATGTGCTCCGGAAATCGAGGGCTCGGCAGTAATACCTCCGGTTTTCGTGGACAAGGATGCCAAAATCGAAAATTCGATTATAGGGCCGTATGCCTCGGTTGCGGCCGGAGTAACGGTAAAGAATTCGATCATCAAGGATTCGATTATCTCGGTGGATGCCAATATCAGCAGCAGTCTACTGGAAAGCTCTTTAATAGGGAACAGCGCCGAGGTTCAGGGACATTTCAGGAAATTGAATGTGGGTGATTCCTCTCAGGTCGATTTATAGGCTGAGGGAATTTCTAAATACAGAGTTTAATTTTTTTTCAATACAGAAGGAGAAAGCATGGGGGATAAAACTTACCTCTTTTCGTCCGAGTCCGTCACTGAGGGACATCCGGACAAAATCTGCGACCAGATCTCTGATGCTGTACTGGATGACGTTCTCCGTCAGGATATAAACGGCCGGGTGGCCTGCGAGGCTTTTGTGACAGTGGGTCTGGTTTTGGTGGGCGGTGAAATTACCACCACCGGCTACGTCGATCTGCCCAATCTTGTGCGCCAGGTTATAAGGGATATCGGATATATCAATCCGGATTTTGGATTTCACTATAATACCGTAGCCCTCTTGAACTGCATCGGCAAGCAGTCGCCTGATATCGCCCAGGGTGTGGATACCGGCGGCGCAGGCGATCAGGGGCTCATGACCGGATATGCAAGCCATGAGACTGACGAACTTATGCCGATGCCTATTATACTCGCACATAAACTCACCAAGCGTATGGCGGATGTCAGAAAATCCGGCGACCTGTGTTATCTGGGTCCGGACGGCAAGTCGCAGTTGACAGTGGAGTATGAAGACGGCAAACCTAAACGAGTACATACGGTTGTTCTGGCCTGTCAGCATACCGAAGAGATTCTGGATTATGTCGGCACTGCGATTACAGAGGATGCCCGTAATGAGATGATCGATAAGATTATCAGGCCGGTTGTTCCGGAGGATCTTCTTGATGACGCCACGAAGTTTTATGTCAATCAGACCGGAAAATTCGTAATAGGCGGTCCCCAGTCGGATACCGGCATGACCGGCCGCAAGATTATGGTCGATACATACGGCGGTATGGCCGCCCATGGCGGCGGGGCTTTTTCCGGAAAGGATCCCACCAAAGTGGATCGTTCCGCAGCTTATATGGCACGTTATATTGCCAAGAATCTGGTGGCGGCTGAAATTGCCGAGAAATGTACGATTCAGCTTGCCTATGTTATAGGCAAAGCCGAACCGGTATCGATAAATATATTTACCGATCCCCTTTCAAAAGTGCCCCCAAGCAAGATTGAAGAGATTGTCCGCAAACACTTCGATTTGACTCCTGCAGGCATGATTGAGCAGTTGAACCTGCGCCGGCCGATTTTCAAGAAAACGGCGGCCTACGGGCATTTTGGACGCAACGGGGATGAGTTCACCTGGGAAAAGACTGATAAAGCGGCCGATTTGGCCAGGGAAGTATAGGAAGGAGCCTTATGAAATACGATATCAAGTCTCTCAGCCTGGCTGATGCCGGCAAGAAAAAAATAGAATGGGCGGCGAAATTCATGCCGGTCCTGGATTTAATCGAGAAACGCTTCAAACGGGAAAAGCCGCTTAAGGGTGTAAAGGTTGCGGCCTGTTTGCATGTCACCAGCGAAACGGCGAATCTGGCCAAAACTCTCAAGGCCGGCGGAGCCGAGGTTTATCTTTGTGCCTCCAATCCGCTCTCAACCCAGGACGAGGTGGCGGCCTCACTGGTCAAACACAATAAAATCGCAGTATTCGCGATCAACGGCGCTGACAATAAGACATATTACAAGCATATCAAATCCTGTCTTCGCCCGGGACTGAATATGACTATGGATGACGGCTGCGATCTGGTTTCGACATTGCATAAAGATGAGCGCAAGTATCTCAAGGATGTCATCGGCGGTACCGAGGAAACCACCACCGGTGTAATTCGTCTGCGCAGCATGGTTCGCGACGGTAAACTGGAGTATCCGGTGATAGCTGTCAACGATTCCAAAACCAAGCATTTCTTCGACAACCGTTACGGCACCGGGCAGTCCACGCTTGACGGTATCCTGCGCGCCACAAATTGTCTCATAGCAGGTTCGACCGTAGTTGTGGCCGGATACGGTTGGTGCGGACGCGGTCTGGCTAACCGTGCCAAGGGCATGGGCGCTAATGTTATAGTGACCGAGGTCGATCCGCTAAAAGGTATTGAAGCAGTTATGGATGGCTTCAACGTCATGCCTATGTCGAAAGCGGCCAGATTGGGCGATATCTTTATCACTGTTACCGGCAATATCTCGGTGATCAGGCCGGAGCATTTCGAGAAGATGAAGGATGGTGCGATTGTCTGTAACTCCGGACACTTCAATGTCGAGCTCGATCTTGACGGCTTGAGGAAGATTTCGAAAAATGTCCGCGAGGTTCGTCCCCTGGTCAATGAATACAACCTGAAGAAGGGCAAGAGGATTATCGTGCTGGCCGAAGGCCGTTTGGTGAATCTGTCATGTGCCGAGGGCCATCCCGCCATGGTCATGGATATGTCATTTGCCAATCAGTCTCTGGCGGCTGAGTATCTTGTAAACAGAGCTTCGGGCATGGAGAACAAGGTCTATACGGTGCCGGAGAAAATCGATGCCCGCATAGCGCAGCTCAAGTTGAAGTCTATGGCGATCTCGATCGACAAACTGACCGCGCGCCAGAAGGAATACCTGGCCTCGTGGCAGGAAGGGACTTAGTATAATAAGGCTATAAATGACAATACCGGTCATTCCGGGGAAGTCCCGCCAGAGGCGAGGACTGACGTGGGAATCTCAATGTATATTTCTAAATTGAAGCTGTGAGATCACCACGTCGCTCATGCCAGAGGGCTTTCGCTCCTCGTGATGACGAGTTTTGTTTCAAGTATAATTTATCAGAAAACTATAGGCCATGTTCAGCATGGCCTTTTCTATTTGCGGGCTTTGAACATCATAATCAGTCCCACCAGCAGGAAGAGCAAATTAACCG
>WJIM01000271.1 GCA_014730285.1 Candidatus Zixiibacteriota bacterium | reverse complement strand
CGGTGCGCATAATATCAATTTCGTCACCCCGACTCATTTTAATGCGCAGATTGCCGATGTTATTGTCACCGCCCGTGAACGCGGCTTGAAAATACCGATTGTCTACAACTCTTCGGGATATGATAAGGTTGATGTTTTAAAAGCAATGGAGGGCCTGATAGACATTTACATGCCGGATATGCGTTACGGCGATGAAAACGCCGCAGGATGCTATTCCTCTGCTCCGGATTACCCGGAAGTCAACCGCCAAGCCATTGCAGAAATGCACCGTCAGGTAGGCGATCTCAAGATGGATGATAACGATGTTGCCACAAAGGGCCTTCTGATACGGCATCTGGTTCTGCCTGATAAGCTCTCCGGCTCGGAGGAGATATTCAAGTTTATCTCGGAAAAAATATCTACCGATACGTATATATCATTGATGTCGCAGTATTTCCCGGCCTTCAAAGCTAATGAATATCCGCAGATTTCGAGGCGTATAACAAAGAAGGAGTATGCTATTGCCAAACGGTTAATGGAAAAGTATAATCTAAGCAATGGTTGGTTTCAAGATGAGATTTTTTAAGCTTGCATTATTAATATCAGCTTTAATGCTTCTGGTATCGGGGTGTGTTTACTTCAACACATTTTACCTGGCCAAGAAAAATTTTAACGAGGCCGAAAATAAGCGTGAGAAGATAGGCGCGGAGGAAGCTGTCGGCGGTTCCTCAGGGCAATATCAGGCAGCCATAGAAAAATCGCTGAAAGTAATAACGGAACATCCCGACAGCAAATATGTCGATGATGCGCTCTATATCATAGGTAAGTCTTACTATCATCTGGGTGACTTCTCCAAGGCGGAGCGCAAATTTCGCGAGTTGCTGGCGGCCTATCCGGAATCCGGTTATTACGACCGCTCTCTTTTCTACCTGGGCAAATGCCGCCTTAAGATGGAAGAATATATACTGGCCCGTCAGTCATTTATACAGGTTGATTCGATCACCGACAATAAGAAATGGAAGGCCGAGGCCCAGTATATGATCGGCGAAATCGAATTCAATGAGGGCAATTTCGAGGAGGCGGTAAGCTATTTCACCAGCTATCTCGAGAAGTTCGCTGATGCCAGAATGGCGCCGAAAGTACAATTCAAAATCGGCGAGGCCTACGATTCGCTGGAAAACTACGAAGCATCCAAAGATGCCTATCTAAAGGTTGACAATTACGACCCCTCAGACAGCCTGTATTTCGAATCGCAGTTTAATGCCGGGGAATCGTATTACGCTATCGAGATGATAGACTCGGGATACGCTATTTTCGAGGAATTGTCCAACAATGAAAAATATTACAGTTCAGCCGGTTTAATACGTTTAAAGCTGGCCGAGGCGCTCGAGATCAAAGGAGATCTGGAATCGGCTATTGAAGAATATTCTAAAATAACGGAGGAATTCCAAAGATCCGATCCGGCCGCAAGGGCTTTTTACAGGATGGGCGAAATCTATATGCTCGAGATGGATGATCTGGAAACCGCCAAGATAATGTATGATTCCTCCAAAGCCACAAACCGCCGCTCAGAGGTCTATCAACAGGCGGTTGAAAGAAGCGCCAATATCAGTAAGCTTTCGCAGTTTCGTCAGGCCGCTTCAGCCGAGGATCTGGAGAAGGCCGCTCAGAGCCAGTTCCAACTGGCCGAGTTGTTTGTCTTCGAACTGGAAAATCCGGATACAGCTATGCAGGAGTTTAAGGTCGTAATCGACAGTTTTCCGGAAAGCGAATACGCCCCCAAGGCACATCTCGCCCGAGGATTTATCTACGACAAACATTTGGGTATGACAGACAGTTCACGGGCTGAATATCGAAAGGTCCTTGAAAAATATCCCTCCAGCGATGAGGTAGAGCAAGCTGCCGCCGAACTTGATATCAATCTGGAAAACACGGATATGGATTATGCCGGACATAGGTACAAGAAGGCGGAAAAACTGATGTTTTCGGATACCTATGTCGATTCCGCCATGGTTATTCTGCAGAGCATAATCGATGAGTTCCCCAACTCCAAATATGCGCCCAAGGCCGCTTATGCCAAGGCCTGGCTTATGGAAAAGCATGTAGTGCCGGAGGAATGGGATCCCGAAGATTCCACCTCGGTGCCCGATTCTACGATTATCATCGCTTATCAGAATGTAGCAGATGAGTTCGCGGGAACGCCTTTCGGTGATTCGGCGCTGGTGAAGCTTGGCAAAAAGGTCACTGCAAAACCGCGAGCGCCGCAGCAGCAGCCGGAGGATGATCTTCCCCCGGAGGATACTGCTCTTGCAGAACCGGGTGAGGACAATGGCACCCGTGACGCGGTAATCGTGGGACAGGATACCATTCTGGCCAATGAAATATCAACATTGATCGATACTTTACATGTGGTCGACGGCAAGCCCTTGAAAGAGGGGGATTTTGAATATCCGCCGTCCGCATATTATTCGCGTTTCGAGGGTTATGTGGGTTTTATGGTAAAAATCGACTTTTTGGGCAAACCGACCGACTGGCGACTTTTACAGCCCTCGGGAATAAAAGAGATTGACGAAGAGGCTGTTGAAGCATTAAGATACACAGAATTCGATGTTGGAGAAATACCACCGGAGTATATAGACCGATGGCAGTTTTACAGGATAAAGGTGGAGCTTCCGCCAGAGATCAAGGGAAGGCAATGATTTTCAATCCACGCGTGAAGGTCGTGGAGAAAAATCAGCTCTTACCTGACATGGTTCATCTGAAATTCGAAGGCGAGAATCTGGCTTCCCGTGCAGTTCCCGCCAATTTTGTGCAGATCAAGGTAGCCAGGGGCCTGGACCCGATATTTCGGCGGCCAATGAGCATACATTACGCCGACGGAAAGACATTCGAGATGGTTTTCAGGACAGTCGGCAAGGGCACACAAATCCTTTCAAAGGCGGAGCCGGGAAAAGAGTTCGACTGCATCGGTCCTCTCGGCAACAGCTTCAGGCTTCCGGAAAACAATGAAAAGGCTGTTATGGTCGCAGGCGGTGTGGGATTTCCTCCACTCTACTTTTTCAGCAGATTTTTGATCGAAAAGCACAACTTCCCAAAGGATAATATAATCTTTCTCTTCGGGATGAAGACGGTTGCCGAAAAACCTATGGCGGGGGATGTCCTCAGCCTCGGTATTCCGGTTGAATTTTCCACAGATGACGGCAGTTATGGATTTCATGGTTTTGTAACCGATCTTTTCGAAGCTCATTTTGCCAAAAACATGCGTCAGGAAAAAATCAGGATTTATTCCTGCGGCCCGAATCCGATGATGAAGCGTTTGAGCCAGATCGCCCTGAGCTTCAAGCTGCCCTGCCAGCTTTCGCTGGAAGGCGCTATGCCCTGCGGCGTGGGCACCTGCCTCGGATGCGCGGTCAAAAAGCGGGGTGAGAACGATTATTACCGGGTCTGCCAGGACGGGCCGGTATTCAATGCCGAAGAGGTGGAATTATGAGCATCGCCAATCTTTCCATAGAAATATGCGGGATCAAATTCCGAAATCCAATCCTGACCGCCTCGGGCACATTCGGCTACGGCGAGGAGTTCGATAAAATTATCGATCTTTCCAAACTGGGCGGAATCGTAACGAAATCGATAACCAAACATCCCCGTCCCGGCCATCCCCCGCCGCGAACTCATGAGACATCGGCGGGCATGCTCAATGCCATCGGCCTCGCCAATGTGGGTGTGGACAGGTTCATCGAGGAAAAGATACCGTTTCTCAAGACTCTGGATACGCGGATTATCGTAAATGTAGCAGGGTTCTCGATGGAGGAATACACTTATACGGTAGAACGGCTTAACGATACCGACGGGATCGATATGCTGGAAATTAATATCTCCTGTCCCAATGTTGGCGCTGATGGCCTGGAATTCTCATCCAGCGCAAAAAGAGCACACGAACTCACCTCCGAGCTGAAAAAGATTTCGCGCCATCCGCTCATGATAAAACTCTCCCCCAATGTGACCAGCATAGCCGAGATCGCCAAGGCGGCTGAGGAGGGCGGCGCGGACTGCTTATCGCTTATCAATACATTGGTCGGCATGGGTGTAAATCACTATACCTTCAAGCCGATCTTGACCAACATAACCGGCGGACTATCCGGCCCGGCAATAAAACCGGTGGCCCTGGCGAAAATCTGGCAGGTTTATAATGCCGTCAATATTCCGCTTGTCGGAATTGGCGGGATTATGGATCATCTGGATGTTGCCGAATTCATGATAGTGGGAGCCTCACTGGTTCAATTTGGAACGGCAAATTTCGTAAATCCTGACTGCACGGTAAAAGCTGCAGAGGGCCTTGTCGATTATTTAAAGCAAGTGGATATATCCGATATATCTGAATTAATTGGAAAAATGGGTGGTACATATGAAATTCAAGGAAAGAATTTCCCTGCTTGTCAAGGAACGTAAGAGCCTGATCTGTGTCGGTCTCGACACCGATCCGGATAAGATCCCGGATCATCTCAGATCGGCGGACAATCCCGTACTGGAATTCAATAAACTTATAATCGAGGCTACCTCGGATATATGTGTGGCCTATAAGCCGAACGCAGCCTTTTACGAAGCATTGGGCGCAAAGGGCTGGAATACCCTCAAGAACACTATCAAGGCGATTCCCGATGATGTCCCGGTGATTGTCGATGCCAAGAGAGGCGATATCGGCAACAGCTCCAAAATGTATGCCAAATCTGTATTCGAGTATCTTGGAGGGGATGCTGTCACTGTCTCCCCTTACCTGGGCGAGGATTCCCTTGCCCCGTTTTTCAACTACAAGGAAAAATTTGCATTTGTTCTGGCATTGACATCAAATCCGAGTTCGCAGGATTTCCAGCTTCAGGAAATAGGCGGAAGACCGCTTTATGAAATCGTGGCTGAAAATGTGCAGAAATGGAATAAAAACGACAACCTCGGTCTGGTCGTCGGAGCGTCACATCCGGATAAAATCAAGGAGATGCGCAATATCTCCGGCAACCTGCCCTTCCTGATACCCGGTGTGGGAGCACAGGGCGGTGATCTGGAGGCCTCCGCCAAATTCGGCACAGACAACGGCAAATCGATTGCGCTTATAAATGTCAGCCGTTCGGTCATATATGCTTCCGACGGCGTGGATTTTGCCGAAAGGGCGCGCGAGGAAGTCCAGCGTCTTAATCGCGAATTATCCGAATTCGATATATTTAAATAGTAAATCCGCTAATTTTTGACGGAGTAAAAGTCAGCATCATTGGTTTCAAAGAAGCAAAATACTTCTTTATTAATCTGGCCGGCATTATTTGCCCTGCTTTTCGTATTATCACCCCTTGCAGATAATGCCCGTCTCTGGGGAATAAACCACCTCAAATTTTTTCCCGCAGCCGTAATAATCATTTTCTGTGCCGCTGCAATCCTGTGCTTCATACCGCAGGTATCCGCAGCCATACACAACAGGCTAAATTCGATTCAAAGAATCTATCTTGAACTGCTCCTGCCTCAGAAGGTGCTTCTTTCGATCATAATCCTGATTGGCTTTTTTATTGTCTTTTATATTTTTCGCAAGCCGACAGCATTTCTGGGTGATGGGTATATGCGGGGTATGGAAATAATGCGCGGTTTTGGCTACCTGCCCCTGAATACCGAACCCCTGACCGCATTAGTTCACTCCGCCTTCCATAACAGCATCGGTCTCGCGCTTGGACTTGACGGGCACGGCAGCATCAGGCTATTCAGCGCCATCTCCGGATCGGCATTTATCCTGGCAATTCTGAATATTATCAGGCCGAAACAAAATGCCGTTTTTTCTCCACTGCTGTTGATTCTGGGACTGGGAGGAATACAATTCTATTTCGGTTATGTCGAGAGTTATGGCCTGATGTTTATCGGATTGACCTTCTCAATCTGGTATTCCTACAGATATCTTTCGGAGGGCAGAGATGCAATGAAGGCCCTATTAATATACACTTTTACATTCTTCGCTCATTTCGCGGCAATCTATGTTTTACCTGCTTTTCTTTTACTGTTGATTTATGCTCTGAAAGATAAAGCTCTCCCTTCATGGAAAAAGCTATCCGGAGCTGGATTGTTTCTGATAATGGCTGCCGGCATGGTTTATCTCAGTTTTATCTATATGCCTTCTTACGGCGCAGAAGAACGGGAACTGCTGATTTCATTGAGCCCCGGCGGTTACTGGCTCTTTTCATCAGAACATCTTCTGGATGTACTAAACAGCCTTCTGCTGAGCGGGATACCTGCTCTCATGCTCTTACCTTTGCTGATTAAAAAATCGGCCTGGTCAGCACTGAGAAATGAAGAAAAGCTGTATTCCCTGCTAAT
>WJIM01000270.1 GCA_014730285.1 Candidatus Zixiibacteriota bacterium | reverse complement strand
GTCGACACCTTCCTGAATCTGTAGGAGAAATGCTTATCCTTAAAACCCAGCCGCCTGTAGAGGCTCATTGCCAGAAAGACAGCATCCAGTTCAATCGAATTTACACCCCGGCTTTTTAGATGATCCATGCCCAGCGCCATCAGCTTCTCACCGATGCCATCACCGCGAAACTCCTCTTTGACGATCACCGGTCCCATGAAAGCGTAATCCTCATAGCGCGAGGTGAAAAGCACCCCGGTGCATCCGGTGTCCGCAAGAGCAAGGAAATTTCCCTCAGGATCGAATTCGATCAGGCGTTCAATATCCTTTTTAAAGATACCCCCAGTTCATGGAGTCGACTATTTCGAAAGCGGCGCCAGTATCCTCTTTTGTCATTACCCTGATATCCAGCATTATTTCTCCCCTTTAAAGAGCATTAACGATGCCATACGGCATCATTTACCGTAAGTTACAAAAGAGGGGCGAATAACACAAAAACTTTAAACAATGAGAATTCATTCTTGTTCTGGTAGGTGTGAGAGACAGTGTAAAAGCGGCGGTAAGATTAATTTCCGGAGTAAATTATGAACGATAAGGAAGCAAAAAATAATGAGGTTACGCACAATAAACTAAAGGATTCCAAAAGCCCCTATCTCCTTCAGCATGGACAAAACCCGGTGAACTGGTATCCCTGGGGGGAGGAGGCATTCGAGAAAGCCAGGACGGACGATAAACCGATATTTCTGTCGGTCGGTTATTCTACCTGTCACTGGTGCCATGTAATGGCGCATGAATCCTTCGAGGATGCAGAGGTAGCCCGCATGATGAACGAGAGCTTCGTATCGATAAAGGTCGACCGCGAGGAGAGACCGGATATAGATAATATCTATATGACCGTCTGCCAGCTGATGACCGGCGGCGGGGGGTGGCCGTTGACGATTATTATGACCCCGGATAAAAAGCCCTTTTTCGCGGGTACATACATACCCAAACAAAATTCCTACGGACGGATCGGCATGATCGAGCTGATACAGCGCATCGATGATGTTTGGCAAAACCGCCGTGATGATGTCGACAAATCGGCAGATCAGATAACCGCCGGGCTTTCCGCGGCCGGGCCGGGCGAGCCGGGCGCGGAGCTGGGGGAGAGCGTTCTGAAAGAAGCGTCTCATCAGCTTGCCTCCAGCTTTGATGATGCCAACGGCGGATTCGGGACTGCGCCGAAATTTCCCTCGCCGCATAACCTTCTGTTTTTGTTAAGGCAGTGGAAACGTTATGATGACGCCCAGGCGCTTGGCATGGTCGAGAAGACCTTGCAGGAGATGCGAAAGGGCGGATTGTACGATCATATCGGTTTCGGATTTCACCGTTATTCCACCGATGCGCGCTGGTTCCTTCCGCATTTCGAAAAGATGCTTTACGATCAGGCGCTTCTGGCTTATGCCTGTATCGAGGCCTTCCAGGCCGCCGGCAAGACGGAGTACAAGAAAACGGCCGAGGAGATTTTCGAGTATGTGCGGCGCGATATGACCGATCCGGGGGGCGGATTTTATTCGGCAGAGGATGCCGACAGCGAGGGCGAGGAGGGCAAGTTCTACCTTTGGACAAAGAATGAGATTAGCCAGGTGCTGGAGGAGAAGGACGCGGAATTGGTCCTGAAGGTGTTCAATGCAACCGCTACCGGCAATTATGCCGAGGAAGCTACAGGAAGAAAGACCGGAGATAATATTCTGCATCTGACCAAAACCTATGCCCAGCATGCCGAGGAGGTGGGTATCCCGGTTGATGATTTCGAAAAACGTATGGAAGATATTCGCAAAAGGCTTTTCGACCATCGCGAGATGCGTGTTCATCCCCATAAAGATGATAAAATCCTGACCGACTGGAACGGCCTGATGATTGCATCTTATGCCAAAGGCGCGCAGGTGTTCGATAACCCGGCGCTGGCCGAGATTGCCAAACGCGCGGCCGATTTTATTCTGGACAGCATGAAGAATGACAATGGTTCGCTTTTGCATATGTTCCGCGAGGGCAAATCGGATCAGGTCGGTTTTGTCGATGATTACGCATTTATGATATGGGGATTAATTGAGCTTTATGAAGCCACATTCGATATCAGATATCTGCAGGAAGCAATAGATTTGAATAGTTATCTGATAGAGAATTTCCGGGATTCCGATAAGGGTGGTTTCTTCTTCACTTCCAAAGAGTCAGAACATCTTATTCATCGCTCTAAGGAGATATATGACGGCGCGATACCCTCGGGCAATTCGATTGCCGCCATGAATCTTCTCAAGCTTGCCAGAATCACGGCTAACTCCGATTGGGAGGAGATATCTCGTCAGATCACAAAGGCGTTTGCCGCTCAAGTCGACAGATATCCGGCGGGCAATACCATGCTACTGTCTGCTGTGGATTTTATGATCGGACCGTCGTTTGAAATTGTGATCGCTGGCGATCTGGAAAAGCCGGATACGCATGAAATGCTCACTGCTGTGAGACAAAAATTTATCCCCAATAAAGTTATAGTCTTCCGTCCGGGTATGGAGGATTCGCCCCGGATTGCAAAGTATGCGGAATATACCAAAGAGCAGAAATCAATCGGTGAGAAGGCCACCGCCTATGTCTGCCGGAATTTCACATGCAGCCTCCCGACCAGCGATGTAAAAGCCATGCTCGAGACTCTGGAAGAGGCCTATCAGGCGGCGATTTCTGATTAATTCTGTGATAAGATGCCGTCAATAATTGATAGGCTGCTCTACAATAAATCCCCTAAATAAAAATCCCCTAATTTTATCCCGATTTATGGAACAAAAGAACACCAAAATGGTTAGAATTTTAAAATACTGTACTTTTTTGTAAAGTAATTATAAGGGATTGTCAGGAAATAAGATTGTGAAAGTCTCAGCATTAGAAGAATACGGCCTCAGATGCATGCTTCAGCTTGCCAGAAATAATGGCGGGTCGATGACATTGCCGGAAATTTCCGAGGCCGAGGGAGTCTCGCTTTCCTATGCCGGAAAGCTTCTGATGATCCTTAAAAAAGCCGGTCTGGTTAAGGCGGTGCGCGGCCGTCAGGGTGGATATGCCCTGGTAAAACCGGCTGGGGAGTATGACCTTAAGGAAATTTTCGATGCTCTGGGCGAACCGCTTTACAATCCCCGGCATTGCCGGAAGTTTAAAGGCGATCTTGAAAAATGCGTGCATTCGAAAGACTGCACAGTTCGTGATATCTGGAAGGAATTCAGCAAGATCATTGATGGCGTTCTGGGAAAGGTGACTTTGGCGGATGCGGCCTCGGGCGATTACGATTTTGGAGATATGATATCGAGTATACAAGTTGGAATAAAATAAATGGATGAGGTTAAAATGAGTGATAAAAAGACGGTTTTTTCATTTTCCGACATACATGTCGAAGTAGGGGGCAACGAGGTGGTCAAGGGCGTTTCGCTGGATATCAAAGAAGGCGAAATTCATGCTATCATGGGTCCTAACGGCTCCGGTAAGTCCAGTCTTGCTAATGCATTGGCAGGCCATCCCAGCTATGAGATCACAGGCGGCAAGGCCATGATTTACGGCAAGGATTTGCTTGAGATGGATGCCACCGAGCGTGCTCTGGCTGGGCTCTTTCTGGCCTTCCAGTACCCGCTGGCGATACCGGGTGTGACTGTTGCCAATTTCCTGCGTGCGGCTGTGAAGGCCAAACATGGAGGTGATGAGGAGGCTCTGAGATCTTTCAGAAAGAATCTTAAGGAAAAATTTAAACTGCTGGAAGTGGATACATCATTTGCCACACGTTATGTCAATGATGGTTTCTCGGGCGGTGAGAAAAAGCGCCTCGAAATTCTGCAGATGGCCATGCTCGATCCGAAGATCGGGATTCTGGACGAAACCGATTCGGGTCTGGATATAGATGCCCTAAAGGTAGTTTCGAAAGGCATCAATTCGGTGGCCACCGGCAAAAACGGTTTGCTTCTGGTAACACATTATCAGAGAATTCTGAATTATATCAAGCCGGACAAGGTTCATGTCATGATGAATGGTAAATTCGTCCGCGAGGGTGGACCGGAGCTTGCCCTCGAACTCGAGGAAAAGGGGTACGATTGGATAAAAGCCGAAAATCAGCAAGCTGTTGAGGTGTAATATGGCTGAAGTTATTAGAAATAAAGAAATTGCAGATATAGGAGTTGATTACGCTACCAGGTACGGTTTCCGCGACCCGGAGGAATATTTCCATAAGGGTGCAAGGGGCGTTAGCCATGAGGTGGTGGAGATGATCTCCCAGATGAAGAATGAGCCGCGCTGGATGGCGGACTTTCGTCACAAGGCGCTGGATACATTTTTGGCCAAGCCGATGCCGACCTGGGGTAATACTAAGCTCCTGAACAGCATAGATTTTGAGAATATATACTATTATATCAAGCCCATCGAAAAGCAGGGCAAGACCTGGGATGAGGTCCCGGAATCGATTAAGAATACGTTCGATAAACTGGGTATTCCCGAGGCGGAGCGCAAGTTCCTGGCCGGTGTATCGGCTCAGTATGAGTCGGAGGTTGTCTATCATTCGATGCAGAAGGACCTCGAAGATCAGGGCGTGATTTTCAAGGATATGGATACCGGTCTGAGGGAGTATGAGGATATTGTCAAGGAGTACTTCTCGACCGTTATCCCGCCCAACGACAACAAGTTTGCGGCCCTGAATTCGGCGGTATGGTCGGGCGGATCGTTTATCTATGTTCCGCCGGGCGTGAACGTCAAAATCCCGCTTCAGGCCTACTTCCGTATCAATGCCGAAAATATGGGGCAGTTCGAGCGGACTTTGATTATCGCTGACAAGGGCTCGCGAATACATTATATAGAGGGCTGTACCGCGCCCTCATACTCAACCGATTCCCTGCATTCGGCAGTGGTGGAGCTGATTTCTCTGGAAGATTCCTATATCAGGTACACCACTATCCAAAATTGGTCGCAGAATGTATACAACCTGGTGACCAAGAGGGCTCATGCCCATAAGAACGCCACGGTTGAGTGGGTTGACGGTAATATAGGCTCCAAGCTGACTATGAAGTTCCCCTGCGTCTATCTTCTGGGAGAGGGCGCCAAGGGTGAGATTCTCTCGGTAGCGTTTGCCGGGGACGGCCAGCATCAGGATGCCGGCGCCAAGGTGATTCATGTCGCCCCTCGCACCAGCTCACGGGTAACCTCCAAGTCAATCTCCAAGGCAGGTGGAAGAGCCTCATACAGGGGTATGGCCAAAGTCTACCCCGGCGCGGAGCAGAGCAAGATATCAGTAGAATGCGACGCATTGCTTCTGGACGGGGCCTCAAGGTCGGATACCTATCCGACCATGGAGATTGATAATGATAATGTTCGAATCGAGCATGAGGCGCGGGTCAGCAAGGTGGCCGAGGAGCAGTTGTTCTACCTGACTTCACGCGGCCTGACCGAAGATGAGGCCAGACTTCTAATCATTAACGGCTTCATTGAACCGTTCACAAAAGAGCTTCCGATGGAATATGCTGTTGAATTAAACAGGCTTATCGAACTGGAAATGGAAGGCTCGGTTGGCTAAACTGAAAATCAAAAATAATCAGGGTGCAGATATGATAACAGAAACATTGACAGAACAAAAGGTCGCTTTCCGGCCGATTGCGGAAAATGAGCCGGATTGGCTCTACGATCTCAGAAGCCGTGCCTGGGATTATTTCCAGGAGGCGGAGATGCCCTCGCAGGTCGAACATCTCTGGAAATACACCAAGCCCAAATGGTTCATGCCCAAGGAAATCGAGAAGAAGATGTCTGTCCTGCCGGTGGCGTCGGAGATAAAGGACGAGGAGATCGCGCCTTTGAAGCCGGAATTTGCCGCTTTTGGATGCAATCACGGCGACCGGATAACATATACACAGCTCTCCGAAGAGTTAAAATCCTCCGGAATCGTATTCGAGGATATTCAGAAAGCGATTACAAACCACCCCGATCTGGTACAGAAATATCTGGGCCGGCTTATCGGGTATGATTTCGGCAAGTTCGAGGCTTTGAATATGGCCCTCTTCAACAGCGGCATGTTCCTGTATTTACCGCCCAATATCGAACTTGAAAAGCCGATTTACATGCATCGCCATCCCGATGATAAGTACAATATTCCGCGTCTTCTGGTAGTTGTGGGCGACAATTCCAAAGCTACAATTATCGACGATTATGCCGGCAAGGCCAATGATAGGCCGTATAATGCCAACTGCGCGGTCGAGATTTTCGGCGGGCAGAATTCGCAGATTCGCTTTGTCAGCCCCCAGAATCTATATAAGGAATCGCGTTCCTATGTTACCCAGCGTGCCCAAATAGACCAGCATGGGCGGATGTTTTCGATCTTTGTCTCGCTCGGGTCTGATGTTTCCAAGTTCAATCTGGGTACGATTTTAAACGGCCAGGGGGCATACAGCCAGATGCTGGGTATCCTGTTTGGCGATGAAAAGCAGCATTTCGATCACCATACAATGCATCATCACAAAGCGGGCGAATCGTTCTCGAATATCGATTTTAAGGTTGTCTTGAAGGACAAAGCTCTTTCAGCCTATACCGGGCTGATTAAAATCGATGAGAAGACATTGAATTGCGAGGCCTTTCAGGAAAACCGAAATCTTCTTCTGAACAAAGGCGCTCGGGCCGAATCGATTCCCGAACTCGAGATCTTAAATGATCAGGTGCGCTGCAGTCATGGTGCGACTGTGGGGCCGATCGATCCGGAGATGGTTTTTTATCTCAAGAGCCGCGGCTACTCTACTGACGAAGCGGTCAGGACAATCGTGGCCGGCTTTATCGAGCCTCTCTTGACCGCGGTGCCCGAGGATTTGCGTCAGATGATGCAAAATATGGTGCAATTCAAGCTGAATAACGGAACCGGAGAATAAAAAGCTTGTTGTTTAAACAAAATGGATAGTGATAAACATAAAAGATGGTGCGGGCGCAGAAATAGTACATCGCGCACTGACATTAAGCCCGCACCGTTTGATTTAAAATTCAAAGCGGGGGATTCAGCGGTCATATCAAAGTCCTTAATTCTGAATTTCCCCACAGGAAGCAATTATCATGGATAGCAATCTTAATGATTTATATAGAGATATTTTAATGGATCATTACAAGTATCCGCGCGGGAAGAAGACCCTCGAGAATCCCGATCTCGAAAATCAGGGCCAAAATCCGCTTTGCGGAGATTCCCTGACAGTTCAGGCCAAAATCAATGAAAGCGTTATCGAGGATGTCGGGGTGAGCTGTGTGGGATGTGCAATATGTACGGCCTCCGGCTCGATGCTGGCGGAAATAATCAAGGGAAAGACTTTAGACGAGGTTAAGGAAATTTCCCGGGTGGTAAAACATCTCCTGAAGGGCGAGGATTTTGAATCCGATCTTGATCTCGGAGATTTGGAGGCGCTGGAAGGCGTGAAAAAATTTCCGGTAAGAGTTAAATGCGCTCTTCTCTCC
>WJIM01000269.1 GCA_014730285.1 Candidatus Zixiibacteriota bacterium | reverse complement strand
TTGAGACCCGATTTAGATAAAATAGGCTCTAATTATTATGATAGCCTTATCAGAGCATAAAATACTAATTGGTAAGGAAGAGTATCTTCCGTTTTCCGCCGAAATTCACTATTTTCGTGTGCCCAAAAGATACTGGTCGATTTGTTTCGAGCGGATCAAACGAGCCGGTTTCAAGATAATCTCCACCGTAATACCGTGGAATCATCATGAAGACCAAAACCGGGAATTCGACTTTTCCGGGTTTGCCGATCAATCCAAGGACTTGATTGTCTTTATTGAACTTGCGCGTGAATTTGGATTCAAGATGATAGTCCGTCCCGGGCCATTTATCAACGCCCAGGTTAAACGTAACGGGTTGCCGTCGTTTCTGGATAAATACCCGGAAATCTTTGCTAAAAATTCGGAGGGCAAGATTTTGAAGGCGGTTTCCCAGGATGATGTTGAGGTCTCGGGATTTCCGTCTTTGATGAATCCGCGTTATTTGAATTTCGTCAAGCATTATTTAAACGGCTTAACCGAGATTATCAAGAATTATATCTATCCCCGCGGCCCGATATTCATGATCGAGCTGGGCAGTGATAACTTCTTCGCTGGGAATTTCGACCCCAAGAGCGGCGACTTTAATGAATATAATATGAAGGAGCTTTATCCTGAATTTCTGGAGAATTTGTATCAGGATACCAAATCGTTCAATAAGGCCTATGGGCTTAAAATCAAAGATTTCAGCCAGCTCAAAGAATTTGAGGAAATCGACCAGATTCAGGATAACAGCCAGGCCTCGAAGATGGATTGGCTCAGATTCAAGCGTTATTTGCAGATCAGCTATGTAAATGCGCTGCGTGATTTCTATGTCTCATTCGGCTGTAATCCCTTATTCCTGGGCACAGTGAGCTTCCGTTCCAACGTACAGCCGCCCATGAATGATTTTAATCCTCCCGATGAGGATGAGCCCAAGATTCTGGGGGCAACGCTGGATTGGAACGATACATCCTCTGATATTCTTCAGAAAGTTCGTTACCTGGCGGCCAACAGCGATTTTCCGTTTGCGACCGAGATTTCGATCGGAATGTCTTCCTCCGATCCCAAAAAGTCGAAGAGCTTTTTCCCCGTCTCGGACCGTGCCACACGCTATATCACGACGCTTGCGCTGGCAGGGGGCATTAAAGGCTTCAACGCCAGTATGTTCGTCGAGCGCGATCATTGGTATGACGGCGCTCTGGCCAATGACGGCACTATACAGCCCGCATACGATGTTATGAAGCATTTCAGCGCGGCGGCCATGCAGGTCGATTTCGGCGGCTTTGAATCGGTTGCCAATGTCGGTGTTGTTTCTTACAAACAGCACGCCTATCTTGATCTTCTGGCGGAGCCTGAAAAATTCGATTATATCGATAATATCATATATTCGACTCTTCCGGGTATCGGACGCGATCTTGACCGGCTCAAAATCGATTATGCTATTCCGGAATTGACCAATCCCGGCAGTCTGGATAGGTACGAGACCTTAATAATTCCGGTTTCCGAATACATGGATGCCTCCGAGCAGGAATTGATTATCGAGAAGATAAAAGAGGGCAAAAATATTATTTTTGTGGGACTGGTGCCCAAATATGATTCTAACGGTAACGCCTGCAATATCTTATCTTTATATCTAAAGCTCAGGTCGACCTCCTCCTTCGAGGTCGCCGATGTCAAGTTCGATAATCAGAACTTCCCGGCTTTGCTCTACGGTACCTTGAGATCAAGCGATACCCAGGCCAAATCGATTGCCAAGGCTGGAAAGAGCGTGGTGGCGGTCAGATCGAACCGTTTCAAGGGCAAGGTGATATTCGTCAGTTTCGACCTTTCTACCCAGTATTATCATAGCAAGATGGCTTTTCTGGAATCTCTTCTGGCTGAATGCAAAATCGAGCCGTTTATTTATACCTCCAATCCGGATGTCAGGGCAATAATCAGGACAGACAAAAACCGTGCCCTGCTTTATCTTCTGTATTCCCGTCCCCAGCTTCCGTTCAAGAAGATCGAACGGCATCCTCTGCAGGTGGCGGTTCAGGCGGATTTGAAAAAGGTTGGCATAAGATCAGCCAAACTCGGCATGATTGAGCTGTTTTCCGGGGAGAAAAAGCTGATAACCTCACGCAATCTGGCCTCGGGCATTATAATCGAGCTGCGCAGCCTCGACAGCCATGTATGGCTGATAGCTCCGGCCCAAAAATCTTCGCCAAAGACACAAAAAAATCAATAAAATAATCAATTATAGCGGTATATAATTGGATCGTTAAAAAAGAGGGAACAATTACAGTATTATTCGGTAGTACAGAATGTGCAATAAAAAGGTATTGACTTACAGAAATTTAACAGTATATTACTTGTTTCTAAACTATGCGGAGGAGCGGCTTGCGGGACAACAATAGCAGTCACTATCTCAGGGGCATCATAGTCTTTTTTATTTCAGCTGTATTTATCTTAGGGCTGGGAATTGTATCCACGCAGTTCTTCATACCTAAGAAAGCCAGTTATAATTGGGATAATGCCGGAGCCTCGGTTTTACCTGTAGCCTCGCAGAGGGAATATCCGGTAACCGAGGAGGGCGAATCACCTTTTGTTGCTGTTGTGGATAAGACACGTGATGCTGTTGTGAATATTTATGCCGAAGGTGAGAATCCCAGCGCCAGGAATATGGATCCGATGTGGAGGCGCTTTTTCGGCCTTCCGCCGCGTGTTTCGTCATACGGCTCCGGTTTCGTTATCAGGCCGGACGGATATGTAATCACCAATAACCATGTAGTACAGGGCGGTGAAAAAATTACTGTTACGCTGTCCGATGATCGTACCTTTGAAGCGAATCTGATCGGTACCGATCCGCAGACAGATCTGGCGGTGGTCAAGATCGATGCGCGCGACAGCCTGCCCTTTATTGAACTGGGTAATTCGGATGATATCCGCGTTGGTGACTGGGTTATTGCAATCGGCAATCCGTTCCCCGAGCAGGGGCTTGACCGTACCGTTACGGTTGGTGTGGTCTCGGCCAAGAGCCGCCGTGATCTCAGGTTCGGATCGGATACACCGGAATATCAGGATTATATTCAGACCGATGCTTCGATTAATCCCGGGAATTCGGGTGGGCCGCTAGTAAATCTCAAGGGCGAGGCGATCGGTATCAATTCGGCCATTGCCAGCCCCAACCGCGGTTCGGTTGGAATCGGCTTTGCGATTCCCTCCAATCTCGCCCGTATTGTGGCCTCCGACCTGATTGAAGAGGGCAAGGTTTCCCGCGGCTGGCTGGGCGTTATGCTGTCGGAGCTGACTCAGGATCAGCGCGAGGCTTCTGGAATTAATGAAGAATCCGGGGTCAGAATTGCGGATGTTATTCCCGGATCGCCTGCTGATGCGGGCGGACTCGAGCCCAATGACATAGTTTTGGATTTTAATGGAAAGGATGTTTCCGATCTGTATACCTTCAGGTTGATGGTTGCCGAACGGAAAATGGGAGATAAGGTGGATTTAACGATCAACCGCGATGGAAGAAAGAAAAATGTAAGCATTATCCTTGGAGACCGCGATATGAGTCTGGCTCAGTCTCAGGGGCAGATGTTTCCTAATCAGGGCAGCCCGGATATCGATTCAGAAGAACAGGCTTCATGGCTGGGCATGGCGGTGGAGACATCTACTCCCAATCTGGCCCGTCAGTTTGAAGTCGATTATCATCAGGGGGTTATAGTAACCGATGTCGAGTCGGGTTCGCCGGCATACCTGAAGAACATCGTTCCCGGTACGATCATCACCAAAATTGATTTCAGAGATATCCGTTCAAAGGAGGATTTTGTACGTATATCTAATGAGCTTCAAGATCGTGAGAAGGCAATAGCTTTCTATATTTTTGACTTAAACGGGAATATCGGTTACGTTGCATTAAAGCAGTAAATAATTCAAATATCACAATAAATCATTTCAACCAAAATCAATAGGAGGAAGGTAGCACTTTTGCCAAGGCAGTCAAGAAAGTATCGCGATGAGGACAGGTCATTAGACCTCTACCTTCAGGAGATTGGCGAGACCCCGCTTTTAACTCCTGATGAGGAGGTCTCGCTTGCCAAGCGAATTCACCAGGGAGACGAATTGGCGTTGGAAAAACTGACCAAGGCGAACCTCAGGTTTGTCGTGTCAGTTGCCAAGCAGTACCAGAATCAGGGTCTCTCGCTGGCGGATCTTATTAACGAGGGAAACATAGGATTGATCAAGGCCGCCAAGAGATTCGATGAGACTCGTGGTTTCAAGTTCATTTCCTATGCCGTTTGGTGGATCAGACAGGCAATCCTGCAGGCATTGGCGGAGCAGTCCCGAATTGTGCGTCTGCCCCTTAACCGGGTGGGGACCTTGCATAAAATCGGCAAGATTTCCTCATCTCTGGAGCAGGAGTACGGGCGCGAGCCGTCGGCCGACGAGATTGCCAATGAGCTGGCTCTTACAGCCTCGGAGGTTACCGATACGCTGAAGATATCCAATACACATCTCTCATTGGATGCACCCTTTTCCTCATCGGAAGACAACAGTCTGATCGATGTGCTCGAGGATGAATATCAGCCCTCGCCGGACGAGGCCCTCCTCAGCCAGTCGCTCATGACTGAAATTGAAAAAGCCCTGCACACTTTAACACCAAGGGAAGCGGAGGTCATCAATCTATATTTTGGCCTTAATCATGAAAAGGCATTAACATTGGAGGAAATTGGTGCCCGCTTTTCGTTAACGCGTGAAAGGGTAAGACAGATTAAGGAAAAAGCGATCAGGCGTTTGAGACACGCCTCCCGTTCGCGTTCCTTAAGGGCCTATCTTAACTGAGAAAATTGAATATTCCTATTGTAAAAAGGGAAAGCGCCAAAGCGCTTTCCCTTTTAGTTTAATAGGGTTAAAGCGGCCTTTAATGAAACTATTGCCCGCCTTAGCCAGTTTAAAAAATAACGGTTTATGTAGACTTATAAGAATGAAATTTATATACTTGCTGGTTCTATGAGTGATTACAGTGATACAAAAAGAGAGGGTATTGCAACGACCGATAAAATGACCAAACGAGAGCTGTTTCTGGCCAATCTTGAAGGCCGCTTGACCTCCCGCACTCCGGTTTGGATGATGCGTCAGGCGGGGCGGTATATGAAAGAGTATCGCGAGGTCAGAAGCAGGCATTCATTCGAGGAAATTTGCAAGACTCCCGGGGTCGCCGCTGATGTTACCTGTACGCCGGTTAATATGTTTGATCTGGATGCCGCGATTGTATTCTCGGATATACTGTTCGTAATCGAGCCGTTCGGCTTCAAGCTGACCTATGAGCCGGGTCCGAAAATCGATCCGTATCTGACGGAACGAGACCAGGCGGCCAAATTCAAGAAGTATGATGCTGCGAATCATTTGAGCTTTGTGGGGGATGCTATTGCCGGAGCCCAACGATGTCTGGGACCGGATATTCCCATGATAGGATTTTGCGGGGCTCCGTTTACGATATTCTGTTTCCTTTGCGGTGTGCAGGGTGCACGCGGGTTTTTCAAGCCTTACAGGTATATGATGAACTATCCCGAGGAAACCCATGCTATCTTGCAGGTGCTTTCGGAAATCAGCCTGGACTATTTGAAAATGCAGGTTGAGGCGGGGGCCGATTATGTCCAGCTTTTCGATACCTTCGCCGGAGAGCTTTCCGCCCGGGAATTCGAGGTCTGGGAAAAACCCTATCTGGATTACATTATCAATGGCTTAAACGAGTCCAATATTCCAAATGGCATCTTCATACGCAGTTCAAATCACCTGATAGATAATGTATCTGCTATGAAAACCACGAGCTTTTGTGTTGACTGGAAAAGCGATTTGAAAGAGGTTTCGAAGCGCTTGAATCCCAAGATAGTGCAGGGAAATCTAAATCCCAATCTCATGCTCGGCCCCAGGCAAAAGGTAATTGAAAGAGCCAGACAGATACTCGAAGATATGAGGGATTACCCCGGATATATTTTCAATCTGGGACACGGTGTTCTTCCCGATACTCCGCCTGAGAATGTCAAGGCTGTGGTGGAGACAGTTCACGCGTTCGAGAGGTGATAATGGTGGCTGACAACTCCAACCTTGAAAAACTGCTGAAAAAATATGATCGTCCCGGGCCGCGTTATACCAGCTATCCTATGGTGCCGGTCTGGAAAGATGATTTTGGACATGAGCAGTATATCCGGGCATTAAGAAATGCTTCGGAACTGCCGGACGAACCGCTTTCATTGTATTTGCACATACCTTTCTGCCGCAAAAGATGCTGGTTTTGCGGATGCAATACAACTACTCTAAAGAAAGAGGATACGCATTTATCTTACCTTGATTTTGTGGACAAAGAGCTCACGATGGCCGTGAAGTCTCTTGCCGAGCGCCGAAAGGTTTCGCAGTTTCACTGGGGCGGCGGGACGCCGTCATGTCTGAGTAATGAGAGCACAATTAAGGCATTCGAGATTTTCTCCAACCGATTCGAATTCTCTGAAAAAGCTGAAATCTCGATCGAGCTCGATCCGCGTGTAACGGATGACAAGCGGGTACAGCTTTTAAAATCACTGGGCTTTAGCAGGCTGTCGTTCGGCGTGCAGGATTTCAGTGCCGATATTCAGGCCGCTATCGGCCGCAATCAGGACGAGAAGAAGACTATCGATCTTTATAAATATTGCCGCAGCGAGGGTTTTGAGGGTGTCAATTTTGATCTTATTTACGGTCTTCCACAGCAGACACTTGATGTTCTGAAATCGACCGTTGAGAAAACTATCGAACTCCGGCCGGATCGGATTGCGCTCTATAATTTTGCCTATCTCCCCGACAGCAAACCCCATCAAAGGTTGATAAAGCCCGAGGACCTCCCATCCCCGGCGGAGAAGCTGCAGCTCTTTTTAACCGCGCGCGAGATGTTTCTGGAAAGCGGTTATAAGCTGATCGGTATGGATCATTTCGTACTGCCTCAGGACGAGCTTGCCAAGGCACAGGCTGAGGGAAAGCTGAGGCGCAATTTTATGGGCTATACTGTCAGGGCGGCAGAGGACTGGCTTGGATTCGGCATGTCCTCCATATCGTATGTCGACCGCTCTTTTGCCCAGAACTTATCTACGCTCGCAGAATATGAAAAGAGGATCGAGGAAGATCGTTTTGCCGTTTACCGCGGCATGAGACTTTCCGAGGATGATATCCTCCGGCAAAATCTTATTTCCGACCTGATGTGCAATTTTAAAATTGATATTTCTGAATTAGAGAGTAAATTCAGTATTAAATTCGATGAATACTTTGAGGATGCGCTGGAGGCATTAAAGATATTTGAAGATGACGGCTTATTGAATCGAAATGAGAATGTCTATGAATTAACTGATATGGGCAAGATCTTTATACGCAATATTGCTATGGCCTTCGACGCGTATCTTAAGAACAGCGATCTAAAAGTTAAATTTTCACGCACCGTATAAAAGGACCGGGGAGGACATCCGAGTTGAGCGGTAAATCAAAAGGCAAGCCTGACCTTCGCGCCGGGGTTTTGCTGATTAATATGGGAGGCCCCGAGAATCTCGGTGAGGTTCGCGGCTTTATTCGCAATCTTTTTCTCGATCCGCATATAATTGAAAAATCAAAGCTCTTCAGGACATTTCTGGCATTCATGATCTCAACCTTCAGATCGCCTAAAGTGAAAAAGCACTACCAGGCAATCGGCGGTGGATCGCCTTTGAAGCAGTGGACCGCGCTTCAGGCCGAAAAGACCGGCAAGAAGCTTTCTGAGCGGGATAATAATATGGTTTTCCGGACAGCCTACAGCTATTCCGAGCCAGCCATCGGAGAGGCGCTGGCCGAATTGAGTACGATTAATCTCGACCGGATTCTGGCATTTCCTTTATACCCGCAGTATTCCAAGGCCACGCTGGGAAGCATCTATAGTGATCTCGCAACTGCCAATCGTATGCTCAAGCTTGCCGGGAAATTGGTTACAATGCCGCCTTTCTATGAGCATCGGGGCTATATAGAAAGCAGTGTGGATATGCTGGAGAGGGCGATGCAGAAAATCGACACATCAAAGCCCTATCATGTGATTTTCACAGCTCACGCTCTTCCTCAGAAGCTAATCGAACAGGGCGATCCGTACGGCATGCATGTCAGCAGGACCGTGTACCTGATTCTGCGGCGTTTTCCGGTTGAGAATTATACTATAGCTTTTCAGAGCAAGATCGGCCCGGTCAAATGGATGAAGCCTTCGACGATCGAAACGGTTCAGGACGTTGCGAGGCAGGGCATAAAGCAGCTTCTGGTGATGCCGATAGGCTTTGTCTGCGATCATATAGAAACGCTCTACGAGCTCGATATCGAGCTGGCCGGGATTGCAAAAAAGGCCGGAGTGGAAACATTTGTGCGCGCAAATGTTTTTAATGATGATGACAGTTTTATTGAGTTTATGGCCAATTATATTGAAGAGCATTTGAAATGAGCAGGACAAAAATAGCGATTATCGGCGGCGGAATTGCAGGGCTTTCTGCCGGTTTTTTTATAAAGAATATGTACGGCGATAAGGCCGATTTCACGATTTTCGAAAAGGAAAGGCGTCTTGGCGGCACAATCGGTATCACTCGCGAAGACGGCTATATAATTGACTGGGGCCCTAACGGCTTTCTGGATAAGGAACCGTTAACGCTGGAATTCGTCAATCAAATCGGTCTCTCTGATAAGCTCTACCCCTCTGACCGCAAATCGGAAAAGAGATTCATATTCCGCAAAGGCAAACTCTGGGAGATCAATCCCAAGCCGCAGCGATTTCTGGGAAGCGGTCTCTTATCATTAAAAGGCAGGATTCGGATTGTGGGTGAGATGTTTGTCCCGACCAAAAAAGATGATTCCGAAGAATCGATCTACGATTTTGCCTCACGCCGAATCGGTCGTGAGGCGGCCGATACGCTTATCGATCCTATGGTTTCAGGTATATATGGCGGTGATGCCCGTGAATTGGAGTTGGGATCATGCTTTCCGGTTATGGAGCAGATGGAGAAGGAGCATGGCGGTCTGATAAAGGCAATGATCAAAAGGAAAAAGCAGGCTAAGGCCAAAGGCAAATCCGGCGGCGGCCCGGCCGGACCATCAGGGCATCTGACAAGCTTCAAAGGCGGCCTCTATACTTTAATAGAGCATCTGGAAAAGCTCTTGAAAGGACATATCAAATACCCGGCAGAGGTTAAAAACATGAGCAGAGACGATGATGGCCGTTATGTAATTCATTATGACGATGGCCAAGATACGTTCGATAAACTTATAATCTCAACTCCGTCTTACATATCTTCCGAATTACTGAAAGCCATTGACTCCGAACTTGCCAATCTTCTTTCACAGATTCCTTACTCGAGCCTGGCAGTGGTTTGTCAGGGATATAAGCGGGAAAAGGTTGGACGGCCTCTGGACGGCTTCGGATTTCTGATTCCGCACAGCCAGAATATGAATGTGCTCGGATCGATCTGGACCTCGATAATATTTCCCGAGCAGGCGCCTGAGGGTCATGCCCTTTTCCGCACTATGCTGGGCGGCGCCAAAAACGAGGAGATTGTAAATGAAAATGAGGAAAGGCTTTCTGAGATCGCGAAGCAGGAACTGGGGCCGATTTTGAATCTAAAGGGCGATCCGGATTATGAGAAGATAATTATCTGGAAGCATGCC
>WJIM01000268.1 GCA_014730285.1 Candidatus Zixiibacteriota bacterium | reverse complement strand
CCCAGCGCCGCCATCATTAGCGGTCCTCTTTTATCGAATGATTTCTTTTTGGCGCGGAATCTCCTTCCCCTTACGATTATTTCATCCCCGGACTTTACTTTCATGGTAGAGGGGAGATACACTCGCGAGCCGTTGAACTCGGCCACCGATTCGTTAAAGCTTTCCTGATTCGAAGGGGGAGGAATCGGAAGTATCTCCGTTTCGGGCTCGGGCTTTGGTTTTGGCTCCGTGATTTCCTTCTGAGTCTGATTTTTCCACGCTCTTTTCAGCTCGTCCTTCGAGGGTTTATCGTCTACCGAGGTTTTGAGGGGAGCTTCTATATCCTGCTTCTGTTTCATGATATTAGGGATTTTTTTCTGCAAATTGGAAATCAATTCATCCCGTTCGCTGCTGGAGACGGTTTCATCCGGCATAGCATAGAGTTCATCGGTCGATGATAAATCCTTTGCATCCGGTTCGGTCGGAATCTGTTCCTCGATCTCTGTTTTTTCATTTTTGGAGAGATCAAGTTCCGGTTCTGTGGGGTCCTGCGGCTCAATCGCATCGGAGACCTCGGTTGTTTCAAGCTCGGTTTCATCATTATTATCATATTCAAAGTCGTCGGATGTGTCGAAATCGTCAAAAGGATCGGATTCGGTTGGAATCAGGTCTTCCTCGATACCCAATTCATTGTCCGGCTCCTGCTCTTTGGTGTTAAGTCCTTGATAATCAGCAAGATCGTTCTTTTCTTCCTTCTCTTTGGAAGGGCTTTCAGCGCTGTTTTCTTCAAGATCTTTTGCTTTTATTTTATCAGCCTTTTGATCCGCCATGATAAAACCCTCTATTTCCGGCTCAAATCTGTATATTGAGCCTAAAATCGATGATTGTGCTGAATCGGCGTTTCCGCAAATTCTGGTGCTTTGCTTCCACGATTCATTCGAATCGCAAATTACATACATTTTATTTATCGGCTGATGTATATACCTTGCTTTAATACTGGAAGGCATAAAACCGGGTCTATAAAGCCTTTAGTTTGAACATTTTTTCACTTGACACATCTATAACTTGAACTTAATTTTGCACTTTAATATTTTGATCGCTTCGGGAGGGAAGTTTATGTTTAAGAATTCTTTAATTACTGCGTTGATTTCATTAGCGTTTGGAGCCTGCTTTCTGTTTTTGGCATGTGATGATGACGATGGCAATGGTCCTCAAGCGCTTGACAACACTGCACTTAAACTCGCGCCCGCGGGTTTGCCCACGCTGACGGAGGAGGACAGCCTGGTTTACGAACTGTGGGTGGTGGATACGCTTGACGAAACCACTCTCACCAGTCTGAGCAAGTTTTTCTGGGATAATGAAGCGTATGAATTTCAAAATCTTTTCGGATTTAGCAGATCCGATGTTTTCGATCTTCCGCAGGGTAAGACCACAAATGATTATAATTTGATGTTTGTTACATTCGAGCCCTATCCTGAGGATGACCGGGAACCCTCGCTGAGTTATGTCATGGCTGGACCGCTAGTAGAGGATTTCCCGATCTTAAGAATGGAATTCGATGATAGCTTTGCCGAGGTTACCGGAACCTATGTTCTCAGCAGTTTGTCGGATTATAATTTGGATGCCGAAGATTCCGCAGCCCTGGAGATATCCGGCATCTGGTTTGCCGGAGTTGAAGCGGGAGGCTTTAACTACAGCGCGCTTTCACCCGGTCTTGTGATTCCCACTCTTCCGCAGGACGCAAATATCATCTATGAAGGATGGGTCTTCGTGCAGGGATGGGAACGTCCTCTCTCAACCGGTAAATTCAGAAATCCTAATTTCAGAGACTTAAGCAATCCATATATTGAAGACCAGTATGCCCCCTTGCTTCCAGGTGAGGATTTTCTAATCAGCAATGGGGCGCCGTCATGGATTCGCAATAATTTCCCTTTGGTACTCGTGGGGGAGAGAGGCGATACGGCTTCGATGGTAATGATCACTCTGGAGCCTTATCCCGATCCGGATGAGAGGAACCCATTTCCTCTCGTGCTTTTATCGCGAAATCTGCCGTTCCTCGCAGGTCCTAGTGATAGAAAGATAAGCAAGGCACATACCCTTATTCAGATGGGTAATCGATATATCGAACTTCCCACTATCGAGGTGACGAGAACAGATAGAGAAAATTAGTTAATTTATTATCTTGGAAATAAGAAGTAGTTCAACCATAACCGGCCTATAATAAATAGGCCGGTTTAAATTCAAGTGAATTAATTCACACGAAGGGGAACGCACATGGACAGCTTAGGCATTTACGCCGCACTTTTCGGATTGGCCGGTCTTGTTTTTGCACTCCTCCTGATTCTCTGGATCAGAGCTCAGAATCCGGGTGGAGACAAGCTCAAGGACCTCGCGAATACAATCCATAAAGGCGCTATGGTCTTCCTGAAGAGAGAGTATTCCATACTCCTGATCTTCATTATCATAGTGGCCGCACTTCTGGGATTATTTGTCGATGAATCCTGGAATACATCTATAGCATTTGTATGCGGCGCCTTTCTTTCAATGACTGCCGGTTATTTCGGTATGAATTCGGCTACTCTGGCTAATGTCAGAACAGCCAATGCAGCCGCGGAAAAAGGACAGGCCTCCGCCCTGACCATAGCTTTTTCGGGAGGAGCGGTTATGGGTATGTCGGTGGCTGCCCTCGGCCTTCTGGGGCTGGGTATCTTCTTTTACTTCTTCGGCAAAGTTGAAACCATAAACACAATCACCGGATTCGGAATGGGCGCATCCTCAATTGCACTGTTTGCCCGTGTCGGCGGCGGAATCTTTACCAAGGCAGCAGACGTAGGAGCTGACCTGGTGGGTAAGGTAGAAGCCGGTATACCCGAGGATGATCCTCGTAATCCGGCGGTTATTGCCGATAATGTCGGCGATAATGTTGGTGATGTTGCCGGTATGGGAGCAGATCTTTTCGAGTCGTATGTAGGTTCGGTTATCGCAACGATCGTTCTTGGTGCAACCGCAGCCATTGGCGTTCTTACATCGCTCGGCGCAGAAGGAACCGCGACTGAAGATGTAAGAACAGGCCTGATGGTTCTTCCGATTCTGGTTGTGATGGCCGGTATCGTGGCCTCCATGCTGGGTGTTCTTTCGGTAAGAATGTTCTCCAAAATGAATCCTGCGGCAACTCTCAGGATCGTTACCTACGTGGGCGCAATAGTCATGCTGATTGCGACCTACATAATCGTAAATCAACTGGGCTTGAGTACCAAAATATTCTGGGCCGTTTTAACAGGTAATTTCTGCGGCATTACACTCGGCTTATTGACCGAATACTATACAGCCGCAGGCCCGATCAGAAAGATCGCGCGTGCCTCGGAAACAGGTCCAGGAACCAATATCATCACCGGTCTTGCGGTTGGAATGGAATCGGTGGCTCTGCCGTTAGTGGTTATCTGTATTGCGGTTTATATCGGTTATACTATGGCCGATCTTTATGGTATTGGCATTGCCGCTGTCGGTATGCTTGCCACTATCGGTGTGACAATGTCGGTCGACGCCTATGGTCCGGTGGCCGATAATGCCGGCGGTATTACCGAGATGGCCGGTCTGGGTGAAAACATTCGCGCCATCACCGATCGTCTGGACGCTCTTGGAAATACAACGGCCGCCATCGGAAAAGGCTTCGCTATCGGCTCGGCGGCATTGACCGCTCTGGCCCTTTTCTCCGCCTATACGTCAGCGGTCGATCATCACACAGTCGAGGATTTCAGCATAATCAACCTGATGAGCATTGATGTTATCGTGGGGCTCTTTATAGGCGGTATCCTGCCGTTTCTGATCGCCTCCCTGACAATGACTGCGGTCGGACGTGCGGCCTTCAAGATGGTGCACGAGGTGCGCCGCCAGTTCAAGGAAATCAAGGGGCTCATGGAAGGCAAGGCCAAACCGGATTCGGCACGCTGCGTTTCGATTGCCACTACCGGCGCTTTGCAGGAAATGATTATTCCCGGCCTTTTGGCGGTTATCGTTCCTGTAGTCGTAGGCCTTGTCCTGGGCGCGGCCGCGCTGGGCGGTCTTCTGGCGGGAGCAACCCTGACAGGCGTGCTTATGGCACTTATGATGTCCAACGGCGGCGGTGCATGGGATAACGCCAAGAAGCATATCGAAGAAGGAAACCTCGGCGGCAAAGGCTCGGAAGCCCATAAGGCCGCTGTCGTAGGCGACACGGTGGGCGATCCGTTTAAGGATACTTCCGGTCCTTCTATGAACATTCTGATTAAGCTTATGGCTATGGTTTCGCTGGTTTTGGCCGGAGCAGGTGTCTTTACAAAGATATAAAATAATATTATAATAGTTTAAAGGCCATCCGTAAGGATGGCCTTTTTTGTATCGTTTATGATTTAAAGCAAAACATTTTGATTGACATTATGCCACATTTTTCCTATCTGATTTTATTTTAGAGGCTAATATGCAGGATATATACAGCGAAATAGTCGAGCCGCGCAAAAAGGCCGGCCTGCGCCAGGTCGTAGAGGTTTTGACATCGCCCACTAACGCTTTCCGGTCAATCGTGGAATCCGGGCATGTCTGGGTAATTCCCTTTATCGTTTTCTCACTGGTGCTGATATTATCGATGCTGGTGGGTTTTACAGGCTTTGAGGATACCACGGAAGAATCGGTGCTTTTGGGAATGGACCAGGATGAGCTGGATGCCGCCATAACGGTTATAACAACAGTCTTTGTGTTTATATTTCTTCCGATTATTGCGCTTGTGGGATTGGTTGTGCCGGCGTTGGTTTACATGTTCTTCGAGAGTTTTGTGCTGGGCGGTAAGGCCGATTTCAGGCAGGTTCTGAATGTTACCGCTTATGCTGTCATGCCGTCCGCTGTGGGTATAATATTGAATTCCCTTTTCTCATGGACATTGCAGATGCCGGATTTCTCGTTCAGCCCGGCAGTCTTTTTGACAGAAAGTATGCGCCAGACCTTTATGGGAAACTGGCTGGGAATTTTCAATGTTTTCTCCATCTGGACATTAATACTGACAATAATCGGATTATCCGTTCTCTACGGGCATGGCCGGAGACGAACCGCCGCCTGGCTTTTCCCGTTATATCTGGTGGTGTTTACTTTCTTTACCATGCTGAGTTCGTATATGGAGAGGTTTTCATCCGAGATGATATCAGCAGGAATATAATTTCAATTAAAAGATAAAACCGATGCAAGGATTCAGCATTTGAACTGTCTATTCATATAAATGCCCGGCTGTTCGGAAAGATAAGCAGTATTGAATATTGAAACAAACAGGCATAAAATACGTCATTTAGTAGAAGAAAGGCGT
>WJIM01000267.1 GCA_014730285.1 Candidatus Zixiibacteriota bacterium | reverse complement strand
TTTGTATCCCAGTCATTCTCTTCCATAAGACCGCAGTCATGAGCCTGAAATACGAGACCGTCCTTCTTTAGAGAATATATTTTGAAATGGCTGCGAAGCTCTCTACTGCCGTTGTCCATCAGCCACTTTTTAGAACTTGACGACCTTGATCGGCTGACGCCGTTATTATTCAACGATATCTCTATCCTGTATCCCTCGGAGTTCTCAAAATCTTTCAGCTCATCTTCATATCCCAGCCTGTATTCGTTGATTTGAGTAGAAGCGGAGCTTAATATCCCCGTATAGTTATATTGTGCTTTGGCCTTTTTCAAAAGTCCAACGAAGTCAACTTCATCGTAATGCAATGCCTTTTTGAAAAGATCGACATACGATGCACTCTCGCCAAAATCGGGCCTCCGGTATTTCCAGGCTATGCCCAGATAATCCAATAGGCAGCATTGGACCGCCCCCACCGGATAAATCCTGTTTCGGGGCATATCCTCGGGAGAAAAAGCATAATCCTTGATGCGGGATTCACACTGTTTCAAAAGCAAGTGTGGAAGATCGAGATGTTTTGATGAATCCTCAAATATAGCTTTTAAATCGAGATCTTTAATATGGGCTATGCTCTTATTCTCAATATAATGCGCTGTGCCCTCCTGAAGCTCTTTACCCTGTTCATATATCCTGAGATATTCATCCGCGCGGCTCCAGCGGGCGTTTCGCACGGCAATAAACTGCAGGATATATTCCTCGCATTCTTCTTTATCGTCTTCAATTGCCGTCTGAAGAGCATCTTCCAGAATCAGTATTTCAAGCGTGGCCAGAGCCGTGTTGACAGAATCCTGAATAGGATATTTTTCCTCCCTTTCCCAGGGAATGTTCCATCCGTTATCATATTGAAATTGATGAAAGCATTCGTGGATGATAAAGGCATACGTCTCCAGCGCTGATCTTTCCCAGTATGGAACCGCAGCGACTCTGATAGTATCCACCTCGACCATAAAGGCAAGCTGCCCTGCCAGATGTTTGTACTGTCCGAAATAGATCTGAGCATTACCCGTAATTTTCGGCCAATCCTGCGGATAAGGATCAAAACCCTCTACCTCGATCGGGTAATTCACCAGAAGCGCCCATTGCTCCGGGACATAAAATATGAACGGTTCCCTGGCAAGATTGTAGCCGGGCCAGATTGAATCGGGGCAAGTCTCAAAGACTTTAATTACAGCATTGCAGTTTCTTAAAGCTTTTTCTCCCTGGGTTGATAAATCATTGCCCTTCACATCAATCGGCTGTGCGAAAATGACTATCACACTGAGAAAAAAGGCGCACACAAAGGCCTTTCGATTGAACATAGATAACCTCGTTTTTTAAGAATACGGATACAGCATAGGTCTATAAAATATTTACGGTATCATAGATCAATTGTTACACTTTATCAGACGGATTTATAATTGACTTTCATATCTGTTAATATTAATATTAATTCGACACTGTAATGGGCTGATGCCGCATAACTGTGAGGGATGGCTGACATGGCTTTTGAATTCAGATGTGAAAAATGTAAAAATAAAATTGTAGCCAAATATCTCCGTAAAGGAGAAATTGCGGTCTGCCAGTCTTGTGGAACACGCAATCGTGTTCCGGATTCGGTGGAAAATGCTGCCGAACCGAGACCGGAAGCTCAACCCCGAGTATCGGAGCCGACAGGCCGGGAAAAGTATTTGCTCGACATTGAACCGCATAATATCCAGCCCCTGGAAACGTCCGCAAAAGCAGCAAACTTCTTCATCTGGATCGGATTGGCGCTTCTTGCCGCCAATATAGTGCTGAATTTTATCCTGATTGGAATCATGCAGGAATATGAAATCCGGGAAACTTCATATCTGGCTGATCAATATATGACGTATGAGAGATGGGCAAATACAATTTTTATACTCTCTCTCGGAGAGACCGTGGCGGGTGCAATCACTTTCTTCTTGTGGTTCTATAGGGCGCATAAGAATTTGAGAAGAGCCCGGATTCCGACTATAAAACATGCTTCCGGCTGGACCATCGGCGGATTTTTTGTTCCCTTCCTGAATTTTGTGCGTCCTCTTACGATGATGAAGGAAACCTGGAAGGGATCGATTGTCATGTCGAGCATCAGGGATCCGGAGGACACACCCTATGTCAAACCGGGTCCCAAACTGGGTGTCTGGTGGGGCTTATTTCTGGGCTCGCGATTTTTTGCAATCAGGGCAAGTATTAAATTCCGAATAGCGGAAGAAATCGATGAGTTTATCACGGCTACATACTACGATATAACGGCATCGGCACTGACAATAGTAAGCGGCATAGCATTAATCCTGACAATTCGGGAGATTACCAAAAATCAGACTGAGGCGAAGGAAAAGGCATATAAAGATATGATGGGAATGCAGTAGTATATTAATATTCGTGCCGCTTTTCCATGCACAGAAAGGCGGTTATCATAGACACATTATACCCACTTACATTTTCTGATTGACAGCAAAACTCCAGAACATTTAGTTTAATGGTTCGTATCATTTTACTTAGAACAAATTGAGATTAATGGTAATATAGAAAGGAAAAAGAGTGCTACGGAAAACATTGCTAACAGGGATTTGCCTGCTTATGAGTATCAGTATTGCTACTACGGCTCTTGCCGATGAGTTTCTTGAATCACTGAATGAAAACCAGAAGGTGGCCGGATTTTCGGCTGCCAATGTTTATGAG
>WJIM01000266.1 GCA_014730285.1 Candidatus Zixiibacteriota bacterium | reverse complement strand
TCGCATTTCCAGGCCGGCCAGGGACACAAAGAGCGCAGAGTGCGACTGGGACAGCTCGAGGAGATGGGCACGACCCTGGATAATATCCGCAGCGGTCATTACCGCAAGGCCCCGATAATAGTGATGGGTGATTTTAATGTGATCGCCGAAGATGAACGCGGGAATATCCATGATGAATATATCGCTATGACCCAAATTCTGCGATTGAAGGATGTTTTTCGTACGAAATTCAAGTCCACAATCAGCAAACCCGGATATACATCGGACGGAAGCCAGAACAGCCTGTTGAATATCTTCCATCGCAATACCCAAAAGCGCAAACGTCTTGATTTCATCTTCTCCAATAATTACCGACAGATGAGCATCGAAAACTGCACTGTAGAGGAATTCAGGACCAACAATCCGGTCGGGAACGGCACGAAAAAAGTAAGGCGTCCAATCCATCATCTTTCAGACCACTTCGCCGTGCAGGCGAGCTTCGTATTTGCGCCCAGCTATACAGAGGACAGCCGGGACAGCAAATACAGCGGACACAATTCCACGAATTGAGAATAAATAAACGCGTAATTTATGAATATTCTGTGAATCTTTAGCAGTCCGGTATACCGTCAACATCAATGTGACACGGCGCATATCCATCCTGGAAGACATAGAGAATCAACCAAACCGCATCGGTAATGTTAACGAGGCCGTCGCAATTAACCTCTGCTGAGTTTAGAGGATATGGCGTCGGTGCATTGGCAATGAATATGTAATTCACTATCCAGACTATATCGGTGACATTAATCTCGTTATCGGCATTGGTATCACCGCATCGGTACATAACCTCGAAGGAGTCCTGGACCGAAATAGTATTCTGACTTACCAGATCCCTGACCCAAACATCCCAGAAGCCAAAGGGTACATCAGGAGGAATGCTAAACCAGGCGCTAAGCTGCTCTGATGAATACACATTTATGCCGTAACCGGAAATAGTGGAGCTGCCCTGCGAAAACCATACAGCAGTTGTGCTGGCCTGCCCGAACCAGGTATGCTGTCCGGTTATGGTTACCATAAGAGACTCATTACGGTAAGCGCTGTCGGGATCGACAGAAATAATCATGGGATAGGGAATCAGAATGCGAAAAGCCTCGGGAAGAGATAAAACCGGATCGTAATCATCATCGACGTATAAATCCCAATAACCTGATGGAGCGTCGCCTGGGATAATGAACTGGGCGTTCAGGCTGGTAGCCGAGGTCGGATAGGCGGAGCCGGCATAAATAGTGGAACTGCCCTGGACAAACCAGACGATGGAACTGCTGGACTGGCTGAAATGAGTTCCGCTTCCTGTAATCGTAACCCAGAGATCATCCCCCTGATAAGCGCTATCCGGCTCGATTGAATTCAGGGACTGTGCAAAAGCAGTATTCGAAGCGAAAAAAAGACAAATAGTCAGAATTAAGCCGCTTACGATAATTCTGTTGTTTTGTTTTACCATACTTTTTACAACCTGTGTGGCCGTTTCCTCTAATAACAAATTAAGCAAATTTATCATTTGGTCAAGTTAAATTTGACATCGGCATATATATTTCTTTTCAGTTTCCATAAATATATTATCATTTATTAATTACTGGGAAATTGATAGTAAAACTGCACAGCAGGCGAATAATAAGAGTATGAGTAAGCAGATAAGGCCAATAGCATATCTTTATTTTATAATGCTGGTATTTTTAATGCCGCTGGTGTATTATTCGGGCACCACCGATCCATGCCTTACTCCCCGGCATCTGGCTCTCTCCCTTATTCTTCTGCTCACAGCTATAATTTTACTGGTCATGATTAAGAGGCGTGAAGATACTTTTGATTTAAGGATTAGGGGCGAAATAATCCTTTGCGCCTATGGCATTTACATCATTGCCGCCCTGATCTCGCTGGTAAAAGCCGGAAATATCGCGGAGTCGCTTTTCGACATAACTCGGCTTTTTCTTGGATTCGGTGTTTTTCTTTTCACCTTCATGATTATCAGCAATTACAGGAACGGGAGCAGACTTCTTAGCAAATTCATGATTCTCTGCGGTTTGGCGGTGGGCACACTGGGATTTTTGCAATACTACGAAATCGCATTCGATTTTCTTTACCAGGCCGGACTGCCAGCCGGTACCTCGGCGAATCGGAATATATTTCTGGCACAGATTGCACTTATACTGCCGTTTGCAGTTTTCGGGATTTTCGCATTCAAAAAGCTCTGGCGAATTGTCAGCCTTCCGGCTTTTGCCATTATTCTTTTTCTTGTGATAGTCGGGGCCTCGCGCTCGGTCATGGCGGCGGTGGCGCTTTCGGCAATAATAAGCGCAGCGTTGTATTTTGTATTTCGAAAAAGATTTCATCCTCATAACGAAAAAAAAATGCCCAGGAACAGGGTAATTGCTTTTATACCGATTGCAATGGTAATTGCCATTATAATAATTTCCGGTTTTGTTTTAAAATCCGGTCAAAGAAGTCTGACCGATACAATCTCCTCAGCCTTTAATCCCCGTGTAACCTCTAATCGGATTAGAATCCAGATGTGGGAAAGATCGCTGCAAATGTATGCGGATAATCCTGTCTTTGGAGTGGGTGCGGGAAACTGGAAAATCGAGGTCGCCGCCTACGGCGCTGTCGGTCCTGAATATTTGGTGGAGAAGCGATTTTTTCAGAGACCTCATAATGATTATCTCTGGGTGCTCTCAGAGAAAGGGCCTGCGGCCCTTCTGGCATATCTGGCGATATTCGCAATAGCAATAGTCTATGGGTTCAGGATATTAAAAGATCGATCCGCGGGCGAAAAACACAGGCGATTATTTGCTCTGTGCATGACTGCGGGAATTCTGATATACCTGGTTGATTCATTTTTCAGCTTTCCCATGGAGAGAACTCTGAATCTGATTCTTATTAACATAATTCTGGGAAGCCTTTTTGCGGTTTACTCAACGGCTTTTTGGGATGAAAAAAGGTCGATTTCCGGCAAACCGGTATTTTTAATTTTGATAGCGCTTTTGCCGGTTTTTATTTTTTCCGCAATCACAGGTGCGGTCAGGCTGGACTCCGAAATTCATA
>WJIM01000265.1 GCA_014730285.1 Candidatus Zixiibacteriota bacterium | reverse complement strand
TAAAGTGCTGACACTCATAGAACCTGTCTTCAAGCTTTTCAGGGGCAAATTTCTGGGGAAATGCAGTCCGCTGCATTTCTTCTGGCACAGCTTCGATCTGGCCCTGACAAGGTTTTCCGGTAAGGCAGTTGAAGTCTCTCCTGATGCTGATCCGGTTACGAAAGAGGCCTATTCTCATGAGGTAATCAGCGCCGGATTCTGGCCGGGAGATGACGGGTTTCCGAAGCCGGCCTTTTATGCTTATGCTTATCCCGAACCAAAAGGTTTGAGCGAAAAGCAGCTGAAACCAAAGCAGGCCTGGTGGCAGGATATAGGTGGAAGTCATCTGGCAGTTTATAAATATGAGGATTTTATAGAGTCTTCAAATCCGGAAGAGGATTTAATGGATTTTCTGCAGAACAGTTACTTTGCCGCAGCCGATTTGGCCGGATGGCCGCGCAAAGACCTGGAAATTGAATTGTAGGACAAACCGAGCAAGATATGATGATAGAACTAATGCAGGCCCATTGGCTGACAGTCCTGATTATCGGCTTTACTATGCTGATTACGCCGATGTACTGGTTTTTGGTGCCGAACAGGAAGAAGGCGATTTTCATGGTTTGGTTGACGGCAGTTGTTGCCGGCTTTTTGCTAACTGCTAATCTGTATAATGTTACGGGGAAGCTTGGCCCTCTCGAAGGGGCGTTAATTGGAGCATTATGGATTGTTTTTCCACTTTTGATCTGGATAAAACGGGAATGGTTCAGGGGCCTAAGCCAGAGGTCTTTGATTGGCCTTCAGATATTCAGAGTGATAGGAGGTTTGTTTATTCTGGAGATGGCCAAAGACAATATTCCGGCATCATTTGCTATGCCCGCAGGTATCGGCGACATTACTGTGGGCGTAACAGCATTCATACTGGTAATTAGCTTCAAAGAGATACCACGCTGATACCACGCTGGGGCGTTCTCCTGGTTATAACTATTGGTGTCCTTGACTTTCTAAATGCCTTCTTTTTTGGCTTTACCAATTTGAGGGGCCTGCTCAGCTTTTCGCTCACGGATTCGATAATCAAACGAATCTGTTCCCGACCGGGTTGATACCGATTTTTCTGGTACCCAATGCGATATCATTCCATGTACTTTCATGGATTAATCTTGATCGCAAACAACAGTGATGCAAGCTCATTATATCAGTAATTATGCCGATTGACTCAACCTGCCGTTTTAATCAGGAAAATTGCGGTCGTATGCGATTTTCCATCTTTTATGTCGATCAGCAGTCGGGCATATCATCGCCGTCAATATCGCATGGGATATTGCCTCCAATAAAAATGAAATTTATTATCCAAACAGCGTCCGAAACATTGACATCTTCATCGCAGTTGGTGTCGCCTGATTCCAGCGGAAAAGGCGGATCTCCTCCAATAAATATATAGTTTATGGTCAAAACCGCGTCGGATATATTCACATTTTGATCAGTATTTGCGTCACCACAAATATAGACTTCCAGCAACGGCGGCATAAAATCCACATAGGCGCAAGAAGGATCATCATCATGATCATGAATTTTCGCCGCTATTGCAGCCGAATCTGTATCCGTGCCCCAGAGATTGTATCTTGCATCAATGTGCGTATCGGGATCAGCACAGGAGTTCACTCTGATGGCATAGTTATTGCCTTCGAAACTGCAGTAGTTGAATATGCCCCGAGGGACGCAGCTTGACGAGAAACCATCCATATTTATTCCCTGTTTATTATTGCTGAACAGGCAGTCATACATTTCTACTCGCGGCACAATAAGGCTATCGGTTGTATGGGAAATAGCCCATATTCCGTAATAGCAATTGCTGAAATCGCAGCCATTTACCGAAAGCTGGGATTGCTCTTTGAATATTGCAATTCCTTTAGCTTCTCTATAGGAAGATAAATCTACCTGTTTTATGATGCAGTCATTCAGATCAATATCTATAGGCCCATTTAAGGAGACACCGATTTGCTTGAAATCCCGGTATATACAACTGTCAATAACAATGGATGATATTGGTGCCTCACAATCAATCTCAAGGCTGCGATAAGCATAGTTTATACTGCTGTGTCGCAAAACATCATCTCCGCCATTATTTAATATAATTCCTTTCCAGTCTCCGGCATCAGGATCTCCGCCTGCCGTATCGGCGCTCGATGTGTAGAGTATGGAGTCGGTCATGGTTCCAATTGAAATCAGATCGCCGTCTACAAAAAGTCCTGTGCCGGGGCCAAAATAGAACTGGGCTCTCGGTTCTACCGTAACTGTGGCGGTCTCGTCAATAGCCAAATACCCGTTGATCTTATATGGCGAGTTATTGGAAGCAAGAACGGTATCAGACATTATACGGCCATTAAAAAAGTTCTCCTGCGGAACTCCTTCCGGATAAGGCGCATCCAGAGGAAAGGAGCATATTACAATAGCAGAGCTGTCATCGTCAAGGCGATCATATATGCGATCAGCAGTTACGTACCCGTCAGAACTGCCCCACCAGTTATAACGGGCATCAATGTGCGTATCGGGATCAGCACAGGAGTTCACTCTGATAGCATAGTTATTGCCTTCGAAGTTGCAGTTATTTACTGTGCACTGCGGCATATAGCTGTAGGGTGAATTATCCGTGTATAACCCACATTTGTTATTTGTCAAACTACACTCATTCAGCTCAATATGAAGAACCTGATTGCTGTCGTCCGCAAATGAAAAGGCCCAGATACCCTTATCACAACTATTAAACTCACAACCGTTCGCTGATAGGCCGGATTCATCATGGCTCAAATATATACCACCGCCCGTCCTAACCAGGGAAACGTCAACCTGTTGTATTATACATTCCTTTAAATCGACCAATGCGCCATGCAAAGCAATGATACCCCTGTATCCAAAATTCTCGATAACGACATTTTCCGCCATGCACGAAGAATTTGTGCACTCAATGCCAGTTGTGGAATTTAATATTGTCAAATTGGAAAGTATTACTTGTTTTCCAACAGATTCGGGAATTAAAAATCCCTGATATGATCCTTCCAATTCAATTATGACGCTATCGGGATCATGGTCACCCGTAATCACAATGCTTTTGCCGAGAGTATTTATGTCGCGATTGCCGTCGCCAGTATAAATTCCGCAGGAGATCAAAACAGTGTCACCCTCTGAGGCTGCATCAATTGCGGCCTGAATAGTCGGCTGCTCATCGGGTACATTGATTGTATGCGCAGCGCAAATCTGAAATAGGAATACCGTTAGAACAAGAAATATGGCATTTCTCATTATAACCTCCCCTTAAATAAATCGCATTTTGATGATAGCATAGGTAGGAAGTGCTTCTCAAATTTAAACTACACCATACATTTGGGATGTCAAGCAAAATCTATAATCCAGAGTGGGGAATAACAGTAGAAATGTCTTAACCTGAAGGCAATGAAGCGGCAATCCGAAAGTATATCTCAGCGTTTCTTTTCTCGGTAATACTCGATGCCGTTATGTTCGCACCACCAAATGGCGAGTTCCTCGTATTGGCTGTCACGATACTTGAACCATTCATCCCGCAATCCGAGACGCCAAACTGTATCTTTGAAGAACCTGAATGCGCCCCTGCCTTTAAGGGCATAATACAATTCATCGGAGTTCGACTGGTCAGTTACCGAAAGAGCGAACTTTTCCATCATACGATACTCGTTGATTTCAAACTGAC
>WJIM01000033.1 GCA_014730285.1 Candidatus Zixiibacteriota bacterium | reverse complement strand
TTTTGCCATGTATTCCGGCAGGATCAAGGCGGATATGGTTGAGGTTTCGGAATTTCCCGATCTGGCTAAGAAGTATCAGATTATGAGCGTGCCTAAGGTAGTAATCAACGAAAATATAGATTTTGTCGGAGCTCTCGGAGACAGAGAGTATCTGGAAAAGATTTTGGAAGCAAACGCATAATGTCCTCCCGACCTGGATAAATGCCGTCCCGATATACCGGGGCGGCATTTTTTTGTAGACTAATAACATTTTGATGAATAAATTCCGAAAACCCAAATAACGGTTTCCCGTTCGGGAGCGGGGATTTCAGGGCTGTTCTAAATCGTTGCGTTGGGAAACATATATTAAACGGTAATGTTATAGTGAACAGCGATTTTTACATAGTTAATAAAGTAAATTATTTAAAGGCAGGGAGGCTGAATGGCTGAGACTAGATTTCAGGTTGAAAGTCAATTATGCGACATAGGTTTGGCTAATACAGGCAATGTTCATTGCAATTTGAGTACACCCGCTCTTTATGAGCACGCATTAAAAAGGGGAGAGGGAATCCTGGCCCATCTCGGACCGCTTGTGGTCCGTACCGGTTATTATACCGCACGGGCGGCCAACGACAAATTTATCGTGCGTGAAAATACCTCCGAGGATTTGGTCTGGTGGGGAAAAGTAAATAAGGATTTTGATGAAAGGGATTTTGATTCTATCCACAGAAAAATCCTGGCATACATTCAGGGACGCGACCTTTATGTTCAGGATGTTTATGCCGGGGCTGACAAGAATTACCGTATGGCTGTGAGAGTTATCACGCAGGATGCCTGGCACAGCCTGTTTGCGCGCAATATGTTTATTCGTATGACAGATGATGAGCGCAAAAATTTCAGCCCCGAGTTTACGATTCTTCACGTTCCTCATTTGCATGCCAGCCCGGAATTCGACAAGACCAACTCTGAGGCCTTCATTCTTCTGCACTTGGGGAGGAAGCTGGTATTAATCGGCGGTTCACATTATGCGGGTGAGATCAAAAAATCCGTCTTTACAGCGCTGAATTTTATTCTGCCTCAATCAGATGTCCTTTCGATGCACTGCTCTGCCAATATTGGCAAAGATGGCGATACAGCGCTTTTCTTCGGGCTTTCGGGTACCGGTAAGACCACGCTTTCAACCGATCCCGAGAGACGTTTGATAGGCGATGATGAGCACGGATGGAGCGATGACGGCGTCTTCAATTTTGAGGGCGGATGTTATGCCAAGGTAATAGGTCTTTCGGAGGAATCGGAGCCGGATATTTATCGCACCACTCGTAAATTCGGCACGATTCTGGAAAATGTCGCTATTGACTTTGACTCCCGAAAGATCGATCTCGACAGCGATGAGTTAACCGAAAATACACGCGCCTCATATCCCATAACTCATATCGAAAGCGCGGTTCGTGACGGTGTGGGCGGCCATCCCCAAAACATCTTTTTCCTTACGACTGATGCATTCGGCGTGATGCCCCCGATTGCGCGATTAACGCCTGAGCAGGCGATGTATCATTTCATCTCCGGCTATACCTCGAAAATAGGCGGCACCGAGAAGGGCTTGGGCAAAGAGCCCAAGGCAACATTTTCGGCCTGTTTCGGGGCGCCTTTTATGGTCCTGCATCCTTACCAGTATGCAGCCCTTCTGGCGAAGAAGATCGAGAAACATAATGCCAAAATCTGGCTCGTAAATACCGGCTGGAGCGGCGGCCCTTATGGTGTGGGCGAGAGAATGGCAATCAAGCACAGCCGTGCCGTCTTAAAGGCGGCCCTAAGCGGCGAGCTTGACTCTGTCGAATACCAGAAGGATCCCGTTTTCGGCTTTGAGGTTCCAAAGAAATGCAGCGGTGTACCTGCGGATATTCTCGATCCCAAAAAGACCTGGGACAATCCTGATGACTACGATAAGCAGGCTAAGGAGCTTGCCGAAAGATTCAAGAAGAATTTCGAAGATTACAGGAACGAGGTGCCGGCTGAGGTTGAAAAAGAAGGCCCAAATATTTAATTAATTCTGTTCAAATTTTGAGCTGTTTTGCCGTTCTTATTGAATAGGAATAAAAATGGAGATGAGATTTGGTTAAGGCATTAAGATCGTTTAGAGTTACACCGAAGCTTCCGGAGGAATTGGCAAAGCTCAGGGAAATGGCCAATAATCTCTGGTGGTCATGGGATGACGATGCAATCAGGCTTTTCCAGAGGCTGGACCGTGATTTGTGGGATGAATGTCATCACAATCCCATAGCTCTTCTGGGAGCAGTCAGCCAGGACCGGATGGAGAAGCTTGCCAAGGATGATGGTTATATCGCTCAATTGGACAGGGTTTATGAAAGCCTGACCCAATATTTGAAATCGGAAACATGGTTCTCCCGCAATCATTTCAAGGAATCGAGCCCGTTGATCGCTTACTTTTCGATGGAATTCGGATTGACCGAATGCCTTCCGATTTATTCGGGCGGTCTGGGAATACTGGCGGGGGATCATGTAAAATCAGCCAGCGAGCTGGGGCTGCCAATGGTTGGCATCGGCCTTTTGTATCAGCAGGGCTATTTCCAGCAGTATCTCAATAAAGACGGCTGGCAGCAGGAGTTTTATCCCAATAACGATTTTTATAATCTGCCGATTCAACTGGTGCATGATGACGATGGCAATCCGCTAAAGATAAATCTCGATTTTCCGGGTCGGAAAGTTCATGCCCAGATTTGGCAGGTCAACGTGGGCCGAATTTCGGTCTATATGCTGGACACGAATATTGCCGAGAACAATCTTCATGACCGCAAGATAACCAACCAGTTATACGGCGGTGACAAGGAAACCAGAATACAGCAGGAGCTTCTACTGGGAATCGGCGGAGTCAGGGCGCTCGAGGCGCTTGGTATCAAGCCGATAGTGTTTCATATGAACGAGGGGCACAGCGCCTTTCTGGCTCTGGAAAGAATTGCCCGCGCAATCGAACAGGAAAAATTAGATTTTCATGAGGCCCATCTGATGGTCAGGCAGTCGAATATATTCACGACACATACGCCTGTACCGGCCGGTATCGATGAATTCCTGCCTGATCTGGTAGAGAAGTATTTCTCCAATTACGTTCACCGTCTGCATCTGACTTTCAGAGAATTTCTTGACCTGGGCCGATTGGATGCGCCGCAGCAGATCGCGCCATTTAATATGGCGCTTCTGGCAATTAAGTGCGCCTCTTTTGTAAACGGGGTTTCCAAGTTACATGGCGAGGTTTCGCGGAGGATGTTTCAACTGGCCTGGAAGAACCTCCCGGCCGAGGAAGTTCCGATCTCGCATATAACCAATGGCGTTCATACAAGGTCTTGGATCTCGCATGAGATGGCTACACTTTACGACCGTTATTTAGGACCTAACTGGATCAACAAACCGGCTGATCAGTCGGTCTGGAAACGGGTGGATCAGATTCCGGACGAGGAGCTCTGGCAGACTCATGAAAGACGCCGCGAAAGGCTGATAGCTTTCGCACGCAGATCGCTTCGACGGCAGCTTGAAAGGCGCGGAGCGCTTTCCTCGGAACTTGACGGCGCACTGGAAGCCCTGAACCCGGATATTCTGACCATTGGATTCGCACGCAGATTTGCCACCTATAAGCGCGGCAATCTGATACTTCGCGATATCGAAAGACTGAAGAGCATTCTTTGCAACCGCGCCCGCCCCCTGCAGATAATTTTTGCCGGCAAGGCGCATCCCAAAGACAACGAAGGCAAGGAGCTGATAAAGCAGATTGTGCATGTGGCCCGTGATGAACAGCTTCGAAGACATATAGTATTTCTGGAGAACTACGATATTAATCTGGCGCGTTACCTGGTACAGGGTGTGGATGTCTGGCTTAATAATCCGTTGAGGCCGATGGAGGCCTCCGGCACCAGCGGTATGAAAGTGGTATTTAACGGCGGCATAAATATTTCCACACTGGATGGCTGGTGGGTTGAAGGATTTTCACGCCAGACCGGATGGAGCATCGGTATGGGCGAGGTTTACGATAATCTGGAATACCAGAATGATGTCGAGGCCAATGCGCTCTACGATCTGCTCGAAAAGGAAGTCGCTCCTCTCTTTTATGAACGCGGCGCTGACGACCTGCCGCGGAGATGGATCGACAAAATGAAGGACTCCATGCAGGGGCTTTGCCCGCGGTTCAATACTAACCGTATGGTAAAGACATATGCGGAAAGATTCTATCTGCCCGCTTTCCGGCAGAGTAAAATCCTCGATAATCGGGGCATGGCCGAGCTTAAGGAGCTCTCGACCTGGAGTAGAAAGGTCGATCGGAAATGGGATCAGGTCAAGGTTCTGGAATTGAGCAACAATGTCAGCAATGCGCTGGCTGTGGGAGACGAAGTAACGGTTGATGCCGTGGTCAGGCTGGGCGATCTCGATCCAGCTGATGTCAACGTGCAGCTTCTAATCGGCCGTCTCGATGCCAATGGTGAGTTGGTGGAACCGGAAAGGTATTCCATGAATTCCGTTGAGGATCTCTCCCCGGGAACATATAAATACGCGGTCAAGGTCGCATTCGAAGGCAGCGGAAATCATGGTTTTACCGTCAGGGTTCTGCCGGATTACCGTCTGCTCTTAAATCCTTATGAACCGGGACTGGTAACCTGGGCGGAGAACAACCTCTGATTAACAATTGACGCTCGCAATGGAGAAAAGATGAAACTGGATGATAAGAATCAGCGCTGGTGGGATACTGCGCCCGCATACATTCTGGCTTATGAAGATATCGAACTTATGAATCGAGATGAGCTCAGGTCGGTAAGGCTGATGCTCGAGTATTACAAGCCCGAACTAATCCTCGAAAAAAACAATGTGGCCTCGATCATCGTGGTTTTCGGCGGCACTCGCCTTTTACCGAAGGATCAGGCCGAAAAAAATCTGGCCGAGGCCAAGGCGCGTCTGGAAGCCAGCCCCGAGAATAAGACTTTTGCACGGCAGGTCAGGGTGGCGGAAAATCTTTTGAAGAAATCGCGTTTTTATGATGAGGCGCGTGAGTTCGCGTCTATAGTGTCCCGTTCAGCACAGTCGCCGGTTCTGCGGGAGTATGTTATCTGTACCGGCGGAGGACCGGGAGTTATGGAGGCTGCCAACCGGGGAGCGCATGATGTTAATGCTGTCTCGATCGGACTCAATATCACTCTTCCGCTGGAGCAGTATCCGAATCCATACATCACTCCGGAATTTTGCTTCAGATTCCATTATTTCGCCATCCGCAAGATGCATTTTATGAAACGCGCCCGTGCACTGGTAATATTCCCCGGGGGCTACGGTACTCTTGACGAGCTGTTTGAAGCGCTGACCCTGATTCAGACCAAAATCGTCAAGCCCCTGCCGATTATATTGTTCGGAAGGAAATTCTGGGACGGTATTATTAATTTCGAGGCCCTGGTCGAGGAGGGCACAATCGATCCCGAAGATATTGAGCTTTTCAAATACGCCGAAACTGCCGAGGAAGCCTGGGAGCTAATTACCGAACATTATAAAAACAATTATAAGAGGCCGTAAGCATCTCTATTTGATAAGAGTATAAACCACTTTACTCTGGGCATCAATCCTCATCCGTATCGAATAATCCTCGGAATCCCTGCCCTTAAGCGTAACATTACCGATACGTGAAATCGAGTAGTCCATTTTTTCAAGTGTCCCGGCCGACGGTGAGAATGACGCTGATCCTGATTTTTTTATCTGGTAATTGTCAAGTATCAGGGTGAGTTTATCGTCAAGCTCGCTTACAGTCGCTTCAGAATTGAATTGTCTCAGGAACAGATCACCCTCGAATTCGAGGTTATTTAAGTTTGAGCCAAGATTGTATTCGATGATCAGCGGCTCCGGAGATTTTTGCAGGTCGAAGTCTCCCAGCCTGCTAATTTCCAGAGCCCCCTCCCATTGAGACTGGCCTTCGGGAAAAACGATTTCAAGAAATCCTCCGCCTGGCATGCCCAGAAGATCACGTGAAAGATTCCAAAGATTCTTGTTTTCCGTTATATTTATAATTTCACCGTTTGGATAAACCAGCATGATTATATCCTCGCCCAGAAACAATAATCTTTCATAAAAATCGTATGCCGCGCGATTAGAGCCGCCCTGGGGAGTATACTCTGAAATCAGGCTGTCGTTTCGATAAATGAGAACATGATCCCGTTCCGAGAATATTTCAATGGCGGAAGGGGTACCGTCTGATACACTCTCGATTCTTCCGCTTAGGCTGTCGAAACGGCATGCTATCCGGGCATACTCGTCCTCGAAATTCTCTACAACGCTCACGGTCTCAAAGAGAGTTAAGCTGCCCTCCATTCTGGCATTTTGATTTTCAGAGAATTGCTCGGATGAACTCTCGAAATTCGATTCACGAGTGAAGGAGATATTGATTTCGTAATTATATTCGATTTCCTCTGAAAGATCGAATATCGGTATCGATTGAGCCGGGGCAAATGTAGTTAAAGCTGTGACAGTCAATAAAATCGCAGCTATGAATAGTCCGCATATTTTTTTTGCAGAACGCATAAATTCCTTCAGCATATATTCCTTTTGAACCGGCTTTCAATATAAGCGTGTACAATTCCGAGTTGCAAGCATTTAATTCATTAATCCAGAATCTGTTTGAAGAATTATGGTCTGATGCGTATATTCATAATAGAACGGATTGAAATACAAACAAATTTATATGGCAAAAAGAGAAGCGAAAAAAAGAAAATACCGCGCCGGTAATACCAAAAAATCGAAAAACACTGATTTACCAAAATTTACGACTGATTCGGATACGCTTAAGTTGACAGAAAACAGGCATTACGGCGTGCTAATCTTTGATCCCAACACCTTTAAGCTGGTATTCGCAAATTCCAGAATCTGCAAGAATTTAGGCTATTCCAAAGCGGAGCTTCTATGCCGCAAAGTCCTCTCATTTATTGCCCCTGAAGACAAACGGCGGATTGAAGAGAATATCAAGGCCCGCATTAGAGGAAAGCCCCTGAAAACAGGCAATCGGTATACGGCAATTGCCAAGGACGGCAGGAAAGTCGTTTTCGATGCATACACCGCACCGGTTCACTATAATGGTCAGACATTCCTTCAGACTATTACCAATGATGTTACTGAGGAAGTCCGGCTGGAAAAGGAGCTTCGGGAATCGGAAGAGAAGTATCGCACGGTTGTGGATAATATTGCAGACGGGATTGCAATTTGCCTGAAGGGAAGGATCGAATACGCGAATCGTGCGCTGGCCCAGATTTTCGGATATAAGCTGAATAAAATCGAGGGTACCAGGATAACGCATCTGATTGCCCCGGGATACAAAAAAGAGATATTAGGCCTGCAGAAGAAGGTCTGGCAGTCCTCCAATCGAAGGAAGTCCGTGATAAGAGGCTTAAGGAAAGATGGTTCCGAGGTTATTTTGAACTTGAGGGCCTCGCGGCTTAAGTATCATGGGGAGAATGCCCTGCAAATCACAGTAACCGACATCACAGCGGAGAAGGAATCCGAAGATGAATTGAAGGAAAATGAGGAAAGATTCAGATCGCTGGTCGAAAGTGTTCAGTACGGATTCTTCATAATCGATATCAAAACGAAGCGGCTTATATATCTCAACCGGTATTCACAGTCGTTTTTGAAAGGCTTCGATTATGATCTTGAAGAGCTTGATATCTTCCAGTTCCTTGATCAGGAAGACCAAAAGAAGATGGCGGATGCCTATAAGCAGATAAATAACGGAAAGATAACCGGATTTACCGGCATCCAGAAGGTTGTTCTACCGAGAAATAAATCCATCTGGATCCAATACGAATCCAAGGTTGTGCCCTTTCAAGGCCGAATCTGCATACAGGGTATATTCAAAGATATAACCGAAATCAAGGAGGCAGACGACAGGCTGAAAGAATCGGAGGAGAGATTTCGGCAAATGGCCGAAAATATTCCCGAGGTATTCTGGATTCTGGAGCGGAAACCTGAAAAAATGGTTTATGTCAGCCCGGCTTATGAAGATGTCTTCGGCCTGTCCTTAAAAGAGATTTATAAGGACAGCCGCAGTTTTCTCAAGGCAGTCCATCCGGATGATAAAGAATTCGTAATTAAATATTTTGACGACACTCAGGCGCCCAGTGATATTGAATTCAGGCTATTGCGAAAAGCCGGAGAGATCAGATGGGTGAGGGCTCTCACATT